>NZ_JBSFWU010000199.1:0-5386 GCF_053594995.1 Streptomyces sp. NPDC002536 | reverse complement strand
GTGGTGCGCCGCGTGTGGGGCGCGGGGAACTGCGCGATCAGCCACCGACGGCCTGCAGCCGGCGCACTGGCCCCGGGGCCCGGGGCGAAGCCCCGAGAACCTCGACTGCGGGAGCGTCCTGGCCGATCGCGCAGTTCCCCGCGCCCCTGACGGGGCGCGCCCTGGCGGGGCGGACCCGTACCCCCGTGACGGGCCCGCCCCACCCCGGCAGATATCCGGCAGTCCAGCCCATGAGGCTCCGCGAGCCAAGCGGTTTCCCGGTTTCCTCACCCGACAGGCGACCGGGAAACCGTCACTCACCTGCGGAAACGCCGCCGCGGCTCAATACTGCCCTTGAGGGGTCCGGACCCCGCTGGGACGATCTTCACCGTGGACAACGGTGGCGAACTCCTGCGGAAACTACGGCGAGAGCGCGGGGTGTCGCTGGCCGGACTGTCCGCCCTGGCCTTCTACAGCAAGGGTTATCTGAGCAAGGTCGAGAACGGCGACAAACCGATGACGCTGGAACTGGCGCGCGCCTGCGATCAGGCGCTCGGCACCGGCGGGACGCTGGAGCAACTCGTCCTCGGTCTTCAGGACGGCGGGGGCTGCCCGTACCGGGGGTTGTCCGCATTCGGGCCGCAGGATGCCCGCTGGTTCTTCGGACGGGAACAGGCCACCGCCTCCCTTGTCGCCCAACTGACCAAACGTCTGGACGGATCCGGACCGCTGATGGTCGTCGCTCCGTCGGGCACCGGGAAGTCCTCGTTGTTACGAGCCGGGTTGATTCCCGCCCTGACGCGCGGGGTGCTCCCGGGGCACTGGGAACCGTTGCTGCTGACGCCGGGCGAACACCCCGTCAAAGGGCTTCTGGCCCATTTGGCGTCGGTGCCGGCCGATTCCCCGCAGCAGCTTGCTGCCGCAGTGCGCAACTCCAACGGCCCCCGTCTCGCCCTGGTGGTGGACCAGTTCGAGGAACTGTTCACGCTGTGCCAGGACCGCGCCGAACAGCGCGCCTTCATCGAGCTGTTGCACGCTCTGACGGCCGGGGCCGAAGCCCCGCCATGCCTGGTCGTACTCGGCATCCGCGCCGACTTCTACGGGCACTGCCTGGCCCACCCGGAACTGGTGGCCGCCCTGCGGCACGGTCACGTCCCCCTGGGGCCCATGGACACGGCGCAGTTGCGCGAAGCCATCACGGGTCCGGCCGAGCGGGCCGGCCTGTCGGTGGAACCGGGGCTCGTGGAGCTCATGCTCCGGGACGCGGGCGGCACCGCCGCGCCGCGGGCCGGGGTGCTGCCTCTCCTCTCCCACGCCCTTCTGGCCACGTGGCAGCAGCGGACGAACACCACGCTGACCGTGGCGGGCTACCAGCTGACCGGAGGAATATCCGGGGCGGTGGCCACCACGGCCGAGCACGCGTACTCCGCGCTGCCACCGGAACAGCAGCCCGTCGCACGCCGGTTGCTGCTGCACCTCGTCCACCTCGACGAGACCGGCGTGACCGGACGCCGCATGGAACGCAGCCGCCTGCTGGAACGGGACCCGGCGCAGGAAGCGGCGACGGCCGTCCTCGACGCGTTCGCCCGGGCCCGCCTGCTGACGCTGGACGCGGATCACGTGGAGCTGGCGCACGAGGCCCTGCTCCACGCCTGGCCGCGGCTGCGCGGGTGGCTGGACGAGGACCGGGCGGGGCTGCGCATCCGGCAGTCGCTCCTGGAGGCGGCCGAGGCGTGGGAGCGCGAAGGCCGCGATGCGGGCCTGCTCTACCGGGGCACGCGTCTGGCCGTCGCCCGCGAGTGGGCCGCCGACCCGGCGGGCCGGGCCGCGCTGGGGCCCGTGGCGCGGGCGTTCCTCGACGCCGGCATCGACCAGGAGAACGCCGAACGCAGACGGGACCGCCACCAGGCCAGGCGGCTGCGCCAGTTGCTCGCTGGCCTCGCGATGCTCCTGTCCCTGGCCCTGATCGCCTCGGGAGTGGCGTTCTGGCAGCGGGAGGCTGCGCGCACGGCGCAGCGGGAGGCCCAGTCCCGGCAACTCGCCGCCCAGTCCGGCGCCTTGATCGCCACCGACCCCGACCTGGCCTCCCTGCTGGCCGTCCAGGCCCACCGGACCAGCCCCACCGGCGAGGCCGTCAGCAGCCTCTACGCGGCCGCGGCGCTCCCGTTGCGCAAACGACTGACCGGCCATACCTATGGAGTGCCCGCGGTGAAGTTCAGTCCTGACGGCAAGACCCTCGCCACCAACGGTGAGGAGGGGAGCGTCCAGCTGTGGGACGCCACCACGGGCAAGCACCGGAAGACCCTCGCCGACGGCCTCACCGAGTCGGTGGGCTCGGTGGAGTTCAGCCCCGACGGCAAGACCCTTGCCATCACCAACCACGACATCACCGTGCAACTCTCGGATGTGACCACGGGCAAGACCCGAATCATCCACACCGGTCACACCTATCCAGTGGCTTCGGTGACGTTCAGTCCTGACGGCAAGACCATCGCCACCGGCAGCTACGACGGCACCGTACGACTCAGCGACGTCACCACGGGCGCGCACCGGGGCACCCTCTCCGGCCATGCCAACACCGTGGCATCGGTGGCCTTCAGCCCTGACGGCACCACACTCGCCACCGGCAGCCATGACGACACCGTCCGCCTGTGGGACGTGGCCACCGGCACGACCCGGCACATCCTCTCCGGCCACACCGGCACCACGGCTTCGGTGACGTTCAGCCCCGACGGCAAGTCCCTTGCCAGCGGCAGCTACGACGGCACCGTACGGCTGTGGGACGTGGCCACGGGCGCAGCCCGCACCACCCTCACCGGCCACAACGGCACCGTGGCATCGGCCGCCTTCAGCCCCGACAGCAAGACCCTCGCCACCAGCAGCAGCGACAAGACCATCCGCCTGTGGGACGTGGCCACCGGCACACCCCGCACCACCCTCACCGGCCATATCGCCCCGGTGGAATCGGTGGCGTTCAGCCCCGACGGCAAGTCCCTTGCCAGCGGCAGCAGTGACGGCACGGTGCGCCTGTGGGACGTCACCGCGGGCACGACCCGCGCCACCCTCACCGGGCACACCAGCACCGTGGGGTCGGCCGCCTTCAGCACCGACGGCAAGACCCTCGCCACCGGCAGCTACGACGGCACCGTGCGCCTGTGGAACGTGACCGCGTGCAAAGTCCGCGCCCCCCTCATCGGCCACACCAGCGGCGTGACTTCGGTGGCGTTCAGCCCCGACGGCAAAATCCTCGCCACCGGCAGCGTCGACAAGACCGTCCGCCTGTGGGACGTGGCCACGGGCACCACCCGCATCACCCTCACCGGCCACGCCGGCACCGTGGCATCGATCGCTTTCAGCCCAGATGGCACCACACTCGCCACCGGCAGCTACGACGGCACCGTACGGCTGTGGGACGTGGCCACGGGCGCAGCCCTCAACACCCTGACCGGTCAGTCCGGTCCGGTGTCGTTGATGGCGTTCAGCCCCGACCTCAAGACCGTTGTCACCAGCAGCGGCATCGGCCCCGTACGGCTCTGGGACGTGGCCACGGGCAGACTGCGCAAGGTCCTCGAAGGCCACTCCACCCTGGTGACTTCGGCCGCCTTCAGCCCCGACGGCACCACACTCGCCACCGGCAGCAGCGACAACGGCAATTCGTACGCCATGGGCCCCGGTGACGACACCGTCCGCCTCTGGGACGTGGCCACCGGCAAGACCCGCAGGGTCCTCACCGGCCACACCAACACCGTGACCTCGGTAGCCTTCAGCCCCGACGGCAAGTCCCTCGCGAGCGGCAGCTATGACAAGACCGTACGGCTGTGGGACGTGGCCACCGGCAAGACCCGCAACGTCCTCACGGGCCACACCAACACCGTCGAATCCGTGGCCTTCGGCCCCGACGGCGAAACCCTCGCCAGCGGCGGCAGCGACGGCGCCACCCGGATCTGGGACGTGTACCTCCCCGACACGAAGGAAGCCGGCCGGAGAATCTGCGCGGCCCTCCACCGGGACTTCACCGAGGCCGAACGGGATTCGTATCTAGGGGGACAGGCGACGAAGCCGGTGTGCCAGGGCGCCCCGTAAGGGACGCCC
This sequence comes from Streptomyces sp. NPDC002536, assembly GCF_053594995.1. Taxonomy (NCBI): domain Bacteria; kingdom Bacillati; phylum Actinomycetota; class Actinomycetes; order Kitasatosporales; family Streptomycetaceae; genus Streptomyces; species Streptomyces sp. NPDC002536. The sequence continues at coordinate 1,315 of NZ_JBSFWU010000199.1, read as the reverse complement.
CGCGCCCCCTACGGGGCGGCCCGCAGCAGCTCCCCGAACTCGGCTATCAGGCGGGCCGTTGCGGCCTCCGCCGCCCGGGACCTGGTGGCGATGTGGAGGAAGCCGTGGACGAGGCCCGGGAACACGTGCTTGTCCACCACCACGTCGGCGGCCAGCAGGGCGTCCGCGTACGCCAGGCCCTCGTCCCGCAGAGGATCGAACTCGGCACAGCCGATCACCGCGGGCGGCAGGCCCTCGTGGCTGCCGGCGAGGAGCGGGGAGGCGGGGGCGCCGTCGGCGGCGGCCGGGATGTCGGAGAGGTAGAAGTCCTTGAACCGGTCTATCTCGGCCGTGGTCAGGGCGTACCCGGTGGCGTTCTCGGCGAGGGACCGGTGGCCGCTGTCGTGGCGGAGGTCGGTGCCGGGGTAGACGAGGAACTGGGCGGCCAGCGGGCGCCCTTCGTCGCGGAAGGCGAGGGCGACCCCGGCGGCCAGGTTGCCGCCGGCGCTGTCGCCCGCGACGGCCAGGCTGCCGCCGCCGTAGTCGGCGATGTGGTCGCCGACGTGGCTCGTCACCGCGACGCAGTCGTCGAAGCCGGCGGGGAAGGGGAACTCCGGGGCGAGCCGGTAGGCCACGCCCACCACGACGGCGGTCAGGTCGCGGCAGAGGCGGCGGCAGATGCCGTCGTGGGTGTCGAGGTCGCCGCTGACGAAGCCGCCGCCGTGGAAGTAGACGACGGTGGGCACGGCCCCTTCGCCCTCCGGGCGGTAGATCCGTACCGGCACTCCGGTGATCCGGTCGTCGGCGACCGCGCCGACCTCGATCGGCGGGTCGGCTGCGAGGGCGAGCGCGAAGGTGCGGGTGGCGTCCCGCAGCTCGGCGGCCGTGGGTGCTTCGGCGGGCTCCGGCCCGTCGAGTCCGAGTTCCTTGAGCAGAGCGGCTATCTCCGGGTCCAAGGCCATGGGCCCAGGATGCCGCGGGAGCGCGATGGGTGCACCCCGGCCGACGCACCGATTTGCGGTGCCTGTCCGACAGCTGCGGGTCGTGCCGGGTTGCTCGCGCAGTTCCCCGCGCCCCTTCGGGGCGCGGGTACCGAGTGCTACCGCGCCGTTTCCTTCTCGTACGCCCGGACGACCTCGTCCGTCGGACCGTCCATCAACAGCTCACCGCGTTCCAGCCACAGCACCCGGTCGCAGGTGTCGCGGATGGAGTTGTTGTTGTGGCTGACCAGGAAGACCGTGCCGGCTTCCTTGCGCAGCTCCCGGATCCGTTCCTCCGAGCGCTTCTGGAAGGCGCGGTCACCGGTGGCGAGGGCCTCGTCGATCATCAGGACGTC
>NZ_JBSFWU010000198.1:0-5408 GCF_053594995.1 Streptomyces sp. NPDC002536 | reverse complement strand
TTCCTAGCGGCCCGAGAAGCGGGCCGCGTCGAAGTTCGCCGACGCCATCTGCTGACGCGCGTTGTCCGCCGACTCCTGGTCACCCTGACCGAACGACGAATCCATACCGGTCTGACCACCCAGAATCGCGCTCAGCGCGCTGTTCAGGTCCGCCGTCACCTGATCCGAATGCGACTTGAACGAGTCGAACGCCTGCTTGCCCGCACCGTTGAACTTCCCCTCCAACGGCTGCGCCGCAGCAATCAGCTGCCGGATCAAGCCGCCCAGGTCCTCGCTCGAACCCCGCGTCTTGCCCACCAGGCCCGACAACGCCGTATTACCCATGTCGAACTTCACGAGCTCACCCCCGTGTCTCATGTGCCGTCACTCGACGACAACCCGAACATGTCTACCAACATCATCTACGTGACCACAAAGTACTTTGGTTCCACAGATGACCATGTGTCATCACTGTGTCATGGACCACTGACAACGGGCGGGGTGCATACTGCACCCCGCCCGTTTTGCCTGCCATGCACTGATTACACCAGCTCGAACCACACCTTCTTGCCCACCAGTTCCAGCTCGTCCCACACCCAATCGACGCCCGAGGCGTCCGAGAGGCAGTGCACGAGCATCAAGCCCCTGCCGGCTTCCTCTTCCCGTCCGGGTTGCCTCGGCCATGGCAGTCTGCGCGCGTCGTCATCGCGCACCGACACGCGCACGCGCTCTGCGTTCACCACGACCTCCACCGTGAGCTCCCGCACGCGGGCGTGCCGGACGACGTTTGCAACGGTGTCCGAGACACAGACCCGGGCGTCCTCGACCAGTTGGTGATGGTCGGCCGCCACGAGAGTTGCGGTGACGAACTCCCTTGCCAGGCGAGCCGTCGTCGGGACTGCGGGTGCAGTCATGCAATACGTCGCCCCGCTCACCGGGTCGCCTCGCGGCGGGCGATGTCGATGGATGTTGGGACGATTGTCCGGTGTCGCGGAGCGCGAGGGCCGAATCGGGCCCTCGCTCCTGCGACCAGGCGGCGGCTAAGGTCTCGCATGTCGACGCTCCTATAACAGCGTTGGCCACGCCCCGGGACCGTGTCAGCGGTCGCCGGGGTTCTCCTTGGGCGCGGAGCCTAGCGTAGGACCCCTAGGATCCTTGGGGTCCTTATAAATCTCTATCTCGCATAGCACTGCATGGAGCACGTAGCGTGCCCATGTGATCGAATTCGTTCCCGATGTGCCTCGTTGGCGCCAAGTAGCCGAAGTGATCAAGCAGCGCATCAAGGACGGCACGTACCCGCCCAAGTCGCGGGTCCCGTCCGTCGTCCAGCTCACGGAAGAGTTCGGCATCGCGGGCATGACTGCCCACAAGGTGCACCGGGCCCTGCGCGCCGAAGGCCTCATCTACACCGAGCCCGGCCTCGGATCGTTCGTCTCGAAGGAGCTGCCGTAGGGGCGCCCAAGGCGCCCCTACCGCCTGCTACTCCCCCAACGCCCCGCGCACCGCCGAGCGGACTTCGTCGTCCCCGGCCGCCATCAGGTACTCGGCGAACTGCCGGCCCTCCGGACCGCCCGCCCGGTGCACGACCGTCACCGCGTGCATCAGCGCCCGCTGCGACGGCGCCGCGTCCAGAACAGTCGTCGCCAGCTCCGCCGCCAACGGGCCGTCGGCCGGCGCCACCACGCTCGCCAGGTCCACCAGCTGCGTCGGCAGGTCGAACGAGCGCCGCTCCCCTGCCGACAGCGACCGCACGCCCCGGCCCACGACATCCCTGATGTCGTCGAGCAGGTCCACCAGCACCGCGCCGTCGAAGAGTTCGCCGAGCTTGTCCTCGAAGTACTCGCCGTCGGCGATGCGCACCAGCGCGCGCAGCGCCTCCGTCCGGAGCGCGAGCGTGCCCTTCTCCTCCGCGAGGTCCATGTCCGACGCCGCCTCCGCGAGCTGCGCGAAGGTGCTGTCCACCGAGAACTTGCGGTCGATCAGCACGTCGTACCAAGGCGACTGCTTCGGGTCCGCCGCCGCGCGGATCACGGCGTCGTAGCCTGCCGGCTCGCCCCACGTCGTCAGGGCGACGCAGGCGAGGAAGCGCTCATTCTCCGCTGCAGCCGGGTCGTTCATCAGCTCGACGAGGCCGGGGACCCGGTCCCGGTGGGCCGGGTCGTCGAATGCGCCGAAGATGACGTCGTCGATGTCGTCCGTCGGCTCGCCGTCGAAATCCGTGCCGAGCAATTCACGGAAGCGCGTCATGGTCAATGCCTTTCAAATGCCTTGGCTGTCGGACGTCGAGCGTCGAACGTCACGACGCTTCGTGAATGTACTCGTGCGGAACGACGCCCTTGATGAGCCACTCGGAGTCGCGGCGCGTGTGCATCATGTCCTTGATCCGCTGCTCGATGCGCTTCGTCTTGGCCTTGCCCCAGCCGTGTTCCTTCGCCATCTCCGCGGCCCTCTTCGAGATGTCGTCGTAGCTCGTCCCGGGCGGTACGTCGATGTTCACGTGCTCGCCCGCGATTTTATCGGCGCTCTGCTGGATCGCCGACTCGACCTCCTTCGGCGAGTACACCTCGACGCCCTTGACCTTGCCGTCGGCGATGTCCTTCACCAGGTTCGGCAGATCCACGCGGATCTTCTTGCCGCCGTAGTCCTTGGCGTCGGCGCCGTCCTCGCTGAGCGACGTGTACGGGCTCTCGGACTTCTTCGGGTCGCGGCCCACGATGTGGTCGACGATCGACGCATCGCCGTTGGGGTCGGCCGGGACCAGGTCGCCGTCCGCGTTGAGGTGGGCCTTCCGCTGGCCCTTGTGGTTGTGCTCGGCCGCGAAGTTGTCGTCCTGGCGCTGAAGGTGCGGGATCTTGTCGTCCGGGCCCGGCTTGTACGTACCGCCCTCGTGCGGGGGCGGGGGCGTACCGCCGCCACCGTTGCCGCCACCGTCGTGACCGCCACCACCATGGCCGCCGCCACCGTCGTGACCGCCACCACCGTGGTCACCGCCACCGTGACCGCCCGTCGGCACGTGGCCGCCACCGCCACCACCACCGTGGCCCCCCGGCGGCACGTGGCCGCCACCGCCGCCACGGCCCAGGTGGGGGCCCGGCTTCGGTATCGGCTTCGGCGCGGGCGCCGGGTGGTCGCCGCCATGGCCCGCGCCCACCCCTGCCGGCACACGGTCGTGCGACGGCGTACCGGCCGGATGCTGCGCCGCACGCTCCGCCGCCGACGGCTCGGCCGGGATCGGCTTCTGGCTCGGCGTGCCGTCCGGCAGCTGCATCCTGCCGTCGTGGTGGACGACCGTGCCGTCGGGCATCTTCACGGACGTCTCGGGGATCTTGTACTTCCCCGTGCCGTTCAGGAAGTCCGTGTACGTGCCCTTGTAGACGTTCTTCATCCCGGACATCAGGTCGCCGACCTGGAGCTTGACGAACTCGCCCGCCTTGCCGACGTACGTCATCGGGTCCACGAGCCGGCCCGTCTTGCCGAGGGCGTTCGCCACCTTCGCCACGGTGCTCACCTCGCCCGCCTCGCCGGCCTTGGACGCCAGCGTGCCCGCCTTCCCGAGCTTGAGCAGGGAGCCGGAGCCGAGGGTGAGGACGTTGAACAGAACCGTGCCGCCTGCACGGGCTGGGTTCTTGCCCCACTCGTCCCAGGCGACCAGGGACTTGCCGAAGTCGCGTGCCGCCTTCCGTGCACGGTCCTCGTCCGGGTCCGGCTTGTCCGGCAGACCCATGGCGTTCATGGCCAGCTCGTACGGCCTGACCGTGTAGAGACCAATACCGGTGACGACGTCACCGATGCCGCTCCACGTCTTCTTGCACGTGTCCCAGTCGAAGACGTTGACCATGTTGCCGAGGCCCTTCAGGGTGCCCCAGACACCGTCCACGAAGAAGCCCTTGAGGGCGCTTCCCACGTGGTCGGTCGTCCAGTGCCAGGCCGCTTCCACGCCCGTGTACTTGCGCTTGTCGACCTTGCCCCAGGGCGTGTCGTCGGCCTTGGCCGCGTCGTCCGCGCTGAAGCCGTACATGCCCTTCTTGTGGGAACCGTCGTCGGTCGTCCACTTCGTACCGGTGCCCGCCACGCCGCTGATCGTGTTGGCGGCCTTGCGCTCGGCATCCTGGAACTCGCCCCAGACCCGGCCCACTTCATGGATCAGACTGGCATTCTTGTCGACCTTGCCCTGATCCTTCTGCCAGTCCTTCTTGCCCTCGACCGACTTGCAGAACGCCTCCGCCTGGGTCTTCAGCTCACTCATGCGCGTCACGAGCGGACGAGCGTCACTGGCGAACGTCGACAAGGCACTGCTGACCGACTCCAGCTTGCCGGCGAACGTGTCCGCGCCGTCGCGCACGGGCAGCGTCGTCGCGAACAGCTTCTCCGCCTCGGGGGCGGTGTAACAGGACTTGAGCCCCTGGAACTTGCTGTGGACGTCCCCGCCCGTCGTGCGGATGTCGGATGCGGCTTTCTTCAGGGTGCCGGCGTCCTTCTCCAGCTGCTCCAGATCGCCGGAGAAGTCCGGAATGGAACTGACGTCGATCACTTGCCGCCGCCCTTTCCGTCCGAACCGTCCTTACCGCCGTCCTTGCCGTCGCCCTTGCCCAGCGGCGGGAGCTTCGGTGCGCTCAGGGCGTCATTCTGTGCGTCCTGCGCCATCTTGAGGTCACCGTCGATGTACTCCTCGGTGGCCTTCACCGCACCGCTGATGGACTTGCCCGCCCGGGCGGGCAGGAACTGCAGATCCTTCATCGTGGCATCCGCGAATTCCTGCAACGCCGCCGCGACCGGACCGGGCGTGCCGCTCTTCGGAGCGACCCCCGGGGCCATCGTGCCCGCGGACTGCGCCGCACTCGCCATGCTGTTGCCGTAGGTCGTGAACTCGCCCTCGAACTTACCCGCGGCAGTGTCGGTGTCGCCGAGCACCGTACGCACAGCCTCGACCCGAAGATCCCAACCGGACACGAAATACCCCCGTATTTACCCGAATTACAGTGCTGCGCTACATCAGCCGATACCGTCGACGGCAGCCTTCGCCTTCGCCAGCGTCGACTGGGCCGTACCGTCGTTCTTCTCCATCGTGTTCCGGAGAAGGTTGATGATCTGACGGACCTCGTGCGCCGCGCTCTGCCAGCGCTGTTCCTTGCCGTGGTACTGGTCGGACACGCCGTCCGCCTGGAAGTCCGCCATCGCAGCCTTCACGGCCGCATCGCGCTCCGTCAGCACCGTCTCCAGACGGGAGATGATGCCCTGCAACGAGCCCTGGACCTCGCCCGAAGCACCCGTGTCATAGCTGCGGCGGTCTGCATTCGCCATGGTTCTCTATCCCCCGTATTCCTAGCGGCCCGAGAAGCGGGCCGCGTCGAAGTTCGCCGACGCCATCTGCTGACGCGCGTTGTCCGCCGACTCCTGGTCACCCTGACCGAACGACGAATCCATACCGG
>NZ_JBSFWU010000197.1:0-5777 GCF_053594995.1 Streptomyces sp. NPDC002536 | reverse complement strand
GGCGATATCCGCGCTGCAGCAGGTCCTCCCCAAATAGCCCGGCCGCGCAGACGCACAAACGCAGGGCCGTGGACAAGGAGCCGTAATCCTCTGCCAGGGCCGTGGCCGCGCCGAACGCCGCCAGCGCCTTTCCGTACTGCCCACCGCGTCCGTGCAGCTGCGACACCATTGCCTCCGTGAATGTCGAAAAAAGACCTGTACGCCACCACCGTTGGGTGATCAACGCCAGGTCAGACTCACCTCGTGTCAACGATCTGTCAATCACGCCCTAATTGGATTCCAGAAATCCAATTAGATAGATTGCTGTCGTGCGACTGACCAAGAGCACGGACATCGCCCTGCGCATCGCCATGCGCCTGGCGGTTGCCGACGAAGCGCAGGCGCCGACCACCCGCGAGGTGGCCGGCGCGGTCGGCGTGCCGTACACGCACGCCGCCAAGGTGGTCAGCCGCCTTCAGCACCTCGGGGTCGTCGAGGCCCGCCGGGGCCGGGGCGGCGGCCTCAGCCTCACGCCCGCCGGGCGGACCGGCTCGGTCGGCCGGCTGGTGCGCGAGCTGGAGGGCGCCGGCGACGTCGTCGGCTGCGAGGACGACCCGCCGTGCCCGCTGCGCTCGGCATGCCGGCTGCGCAGTGCGCTGCGCGCCGCACAGGAGGCCTTCTTCGCCGCTCTCGACCCGCTCACCGTCGAGGAGCTGACCGGACCGCCCACCGGGCCGGTACTGCTGAGCCTGAGCCCGCACCCACCGCAAACCTGACAGACCCTCCCCCGGGGGCGCTTCCCCGTGCCCTTTAATGCGAATCTCAGATGCAAGTTAAGGAGCTGAGCCGTCGATGCTGTCACCCAAGTCGACCGAGGTCGTCCGCGCCACCCTGCCCGCGGTCGGCGGTGCGATAGGCGAGATCACGCCGCTCTTCTACAACAAGCTCTTCGCCGCCCACCCCGACCTGCTGCGCGACCTGTTCAACCGCGGCAACCAGGCCAACGGCAGCCAGCAGCAGGCCCTCGCGGGTTCCATCGCCGCGTTCGCCTCGGCGCTGGTCGAGCGCCCGGACGTCCGCCCCGACGCGATGCTCGCGCGCATCGCGCACAAGCACGCGTCGCTGGGCATAGCCCCCGAGCAGTACCCGATCGTCCAGGAGCACCTCTTCGCCGCGATCGTCGAGGTGCTCGGCGACGCGGTCACCCCCGAGGTCGCGGCAGCCTGGGACGAGGTGTACTGGCTGATGGCCAACGCGCTGATCGCGCTGGAGGCGCGGCTCTACGAACGGGCGGGGACGGCCCCCGGCGAGGCCGGGTTCCCCTGCGAGGTCGTGGGCCGCTTCCGGGAGACGGACGAGGTGACGACCTTCGTCGTGCAGCCGGCCGACGGCCGGCCGGTGCCGGCCGGGCGGCCCGGCCAGTACGTGTCCGTCCAGGTGACGCTGCCGGACGGGGCGCGGCAGATCCGCCAGTACAGCCTGTCCGGACAGCCGGACGGGGCCCTGCAGTTCAGCGTCAAGCGGGTCGGCGACGGCGAGGTGTCCGCCCACCTGCACGACCACGCGCGCGTGGGAGAGACGATTCTCGTCAGCGCCCCCTTCGGGGACGTCGCCCTGGAGGACGGGGACGCGCCGGTGCTGCTCGCCTCGGCCGGCATCGGGTGCACGCCCATCGTCGGCATGCTGACGCATCTGGCCGCAACGGGCGCGCAGCGCAAGGTGATTGCCGTGCACGCCGACCGCAGCCCGTCGGCACATGCCTTCCGGGCCGACCTGCACTCGCTGGTCGCCAAGCTGCCGGACGCCGCGGCGCACGTCTGGTACGAGGCCCCGGAGAAGGACTGGCCCGCCGACCGGACGGGCCGCGCGGACCTCTCGCAGCTCGACATCCCCTCGGGAACCGCCGCCTACCTGTGCGGTCCGCTGCCGTTCATGCGCGCGGCGCGGGCGCAGCTGCTGGAGGCCGGTGTCGCCGCCGCGGACATCCACTACGAGGTGTTCGGCCCGGACCTGTGGCTGGGGGCGGAGGGGTAGAGGCTACCGGAGCAGAAGTGCCCCGTCAGGGGCGCGGGGAACTGCGCGACCGGCCACGACGCACCCGCAGTCGAGGTTCCCCCAGCTACCTCCCCCAGCTACCGCTGGGGGTGCCCCCAGGAGCTGCGCCCCGGACCCCGGAGGCAGTGCGTCGGCTGCAGGCCGTCGGTGGCCGGTCGCGCAGTTCCCCGCGCCCCTGACGGGGCACGAAGATCTGACAGCGGGGGCCGGTCACGGCCCGAAGTCCCCCGGGTGTCCCACGCCCGGCAGCAGCGGCCCCGGCTCTGCGGGGGCCACCTCCACCGCGTCCGTCTTGACGCTGCGCCGCTCCCAGCGCGACGCCCACGTCGCGCAGCGTGACAGCAGCATGCACATCCCGATATAGATCGGGGAAATGATCATCACGACCGGGATGAACGGCAGGTCGTAGTCCAGATTGCTCGCGATCAGCTTGCCCGCGTGCAGGAACTCCTCGTAGGTGATCAGGAAGCCGAGCGAGGTGTCCTTCAGGGCCACGACCAGCTGGCTGATGATCGCGGGCAGCATGGCCCGTACCGCCTGCGGCACCAGCACGTACGACATGACCTGGGTCTTGCGCATGCCCAGCGAGTACGCGGCCTCCCGCTGCCCGCGCTCCACGGAGTTCACGCCGGTGCGCAGGACCTCCGCGAGCACCGAGCCGTTGTAGAGGGTCAGCCCCGTGACCAGCGCGGGCAGGGGCTGGACCTTCAGGGCCACGAAGACGAAGAAGATCATGACGAGGACCGGCATCGCCCGGAAGAACTCCACCAGCACGGTGGCCGTCCAGCGCACGGCGCGGTGCTCGGACAGCCGCCCGCAGGCGAGCAGTCCGCCCAGGACGAGGGAGAGCACGGCGGCGTAGGCGAACGCCTTGAGCGTGTTGCCGAGGCCCCGCAGCAGCATCTCCTGGATGCCCTTGTACGCGAAGGGCCGCCACTTCGCCGTCGTGAACTGCTGGGTGTCGAACAGGAGATAGAGCACCAGGGCGATCACGGCCAGGATCACGGCGGTCGCCGCGACGCCGTAGAGGCGGTGACGCCGGACGGCGTTCGGGCCGGGGATGTCGTACAACGCGGAGCCGGTCGTGCTCATCGGGCGATCCCCCAGCGCTTCTCCAGCACATTGAACAGCGCGCTGATGGTCAGGGTCACGATCAGGTAGCCGACGGCGATCCAGATGAAGGACCAGACGATGCTGTAGCCGAGTTCGTTGAGCGTCTTGTACGTGCCGAGGAGCTCGGTGACGCTGAACGACCCGGCGATCGCCGAGTTCTTGGCGAGGGCGATGAGGGTCGAGCCGATGGGCGGGATGACCGAGCGGAAGGCCTGCGGCAGCACGACGGTGCCGAGGGTCTGCCCGAACGTCATGCCCAGACTGCGGGCCGCCTCGCCCTGGCCGGTGGGCACGGTGTTGATGCCCGAGCGCACGGCCTCGCAGATGAACGCCGAGGTGTAGCAGCCCAGGGCGAGGACGGCGAAGAGCTGGAACGGCAGGACGACGCCGAAGCGCGGCAGGCCGAGCAGCACCGCGAAGAACAGCAGCGTCAGCGGGGTGTTGCGCAGCACCGCGACCCACGCCGTGCCGAAGGCGCGCAGCGAGCCGACGGGGGCGACCCGGAAGGAGGCCATCACGAAGCCGAGGACCAGCGCGAGCAGCGAGGCGTAGACGGTGAGTTCGACGGTGCCGAGCAGGCCCTTGCCGTACAGGGAGAGGTTGTCGGTGAGGACGTTCATGAGGCGGTCCCGTAGCGGTCGACGGCGGGGGGCTGCGGGGCGGGCACCCCGGACAGGCCGAGGGTCGCGTCGTAGGCCTTCTTCCAGTCGCCGTTCTTCACGTGTTCCTCGATGGCGTCGTCGAGCGCGAGGCGCAGGGCGGTGTCGGCGCGGGGCACGCCGATCCCGTAGGGCTCCCGGGAGAAGGGCTTTCCGGCCATCCGGAGCTCGTCGGGCGCCTTGGCGGCGAAGCCCATGAGGATGGTGTCGTCGGTGGTGACGGCGTCCACCTGGAGGGTGAGGAGGTTGTCGACGCAGATCGAGTAGGTGTCGTAGGCGACGGCCTTGGCCTTGGGGTAGTCGCGCTGGATGCGCTGCAGCGGGGTGGAGCCCGCCGCGGAGCAGACCTTCTTGCCGTCCAGGTCCTGGGGGCCGTCGATGCCCTTCTCGTCCTTGCGGACCAGCAGCGACTGGCCGGCGATGTAGTAGGGCCCGGCGAAGCCGACCTGCTTCTTGCGGAGGGCGTTGATGGTGTAGGTGCCGACGTAGTAGTCGATCTGACCGTTCTGCAGGGCGGTTTCGCGGTTGGCCGAGGCGATGGTGCGGAAGACGATCGTCTTCGGGTCGAAGCCGAGGGAGGCGGACATCATCCGGGCGATCTCGATGTCGAAGCCGGAGTAGACGCCGGTGGCGGGGTCCTTCTCGCCGAGGTAGGGCTGGTCCTCCTTGGCGCCGACCACGAGGTGGCCGCGGTTCCTCGCGGCGCGCCAGGTGGGCGAGTCGGGCAGCTCGAAGCCGGTGGCGACCTGGTAGACGGGCAGTTGTTCGGGCTTGGGGCCCTTGACGGGCGGGCTGCCCTCCTTGCCGCAGGCGGCGGCGAGGAGGGCGACGGCGGTGAGGGCCAGTGCGGCAATGCGGCGTCGCATACGTCGTCACCCCGCTCAGTGCTTGAGGATCTTGGAGAGGAAGTCCTTGGCCCGTTCGCTCTCGGGGGCGGTGAAGAACTCCTCGGGTGTGCGGTCCTCGACGATGCGGCCGTCCGCCATGAAGACGACGCGGTTGGCGGCGTAGCGCGCGAAGCCCATCTCGTGGGTGACGACGACCATCGTCATGCCGTCCCGGGCGAGCTGGCGCATGACCTCCAGGACCTCGTTGATCATCTCCGGGTCGAGGGCCGAGGTGGGCTCGTCGAAGAGCAGCGCCTTGGGGTCCATGGCCAGCGCGCGGGCGATGGCCACGCGCTGCTGCTGCCCGCCGGAGAGCTGGGCGGGGTACTTCTCGGCGTGGGCGAGCAGTCCGACGCGCTCCAGCAGCTCGCGCGAGCGCCGGTCGGCCTCCTCCTTGCCGCGCTTGCGCACCTTGACCTGGGCCAGCGAGACGTTGGCGAGCACGGTTCTGTGCGCGAAGAGGTTGAAGGACTGGAAGACCATGCCGACGTCGGTGCGCAGCTTCGCCAGCGCCCGGCCCTCCTGGGGCAGCGGCTGACCGTCGAGGAGGATGGTGCCGGACTCGACGGGCTCCAGGCGGTTGATGGTGCGGCAGAGGGTGGACTTCCCGGAGCCGGAGGGACCGATGACGACGACGACCTCGCCGCGGCCGACGGTCAGGTTGATGTCCTGCAGCACGTGCACTTTGCCGTAGTGCTTGTTGACGTTGCGCAGTTCGATCAACGGCTCGACGGCCATACCAGCCCTACCTGTCCTCAGCTGCTCCGCAGTCGCCGCAAGCTATCCGCATCGATACGGGACTTCTCCGGTGACACGCACGCGAAGGGGGATTGAGCCGGATCGGGGTTGGGTTGACGGCCATTTGCCCTAGGCCGTGTCCGGCGGATCTTCGTCGCGCGGCACCGCAGCGCCCCGTCAGGGGCGCGGGGAACTGCGCGACCAGCCACGACGCTCCCGCAGTCGAGGTTCCCAGGGCTTCGCCCCGGACCCCTGGGTGGTGCGTCGGCTGCAGGCCGTCGGTGGCTGATCGCGCAGTTCCCCGCGCCCCCGGCGGGGGGCCCCGCAACCACCAGCGAAGAGATCG
>NZ_JBSFWU010000196.1:0-5978 GCF_053594995.1 Streptomyces sp. NPDC002536 | reverse complement strand
ATCGTCGGCCGCAACCACCGTGGGGTGGAGGACCACCTGTGCGCGTCGGCTGCGGGCCGGTGGGGGCTGATCGCGCAGTTCCCCGCGCCCCTTCGGGGCGCGAAGATCCCGCGGCTGGTCGCGCCCACGCGGCAGAGCCGCACATGTCAACAGCCCCGCGCCCCTCACGGGGCGCAGTTCTCAACCGGTACGGCGCAGCAGCGCCAAGTACATCGCATCCGTACCGTGCAGGTGCGGCCACAACTGGACGTCCGGGCCCTCGCCCAGTCCCGGAACGCCCCGCATCAGCGGCCGTGCGTCGATCCACTCCGCAGCCGGGGCGGGCCCGCCCCGGCCCTTCAGCACGTCGTCCACGACGGCCCGCGTCTCGGCCATGTGCGGCGAGCACGTCGCGTAGCCGACGACGCCCCCGACGCGCACGGCGCGCAGCGCCTCCCGCAACAGGGAGCGCTGGAGCGGGGCGAACCCCTCCAGGTCCTCCGGACGGCGCCGCCACCGCGCCTCGGGACGGCGCCGCAGCGCGCCGAGCCCGCTGCACGGGACGTCGACGAGCACCCGGTCGAAGACCCCTTCCCGCCACGGCGGTCGCGTGCCGTCGGCGGCGATGACCTGGTACGGACCGGGGTTGCCGGCCAGCGCGCGCTCCACGAGGCGCGCCCGGTGCGGCTGCTTCTCCGAGGCCAGCAGCGCGGCACCGCGCTCGGCCGCGAGCGCACCGAGCAGGGCCGCCTTGCCGCCGGGCCCGGCGCAGCCGTCCAGCCAGCGCCGGTCCGGCCCGTCCAGCGGCGCATCGGCCAGCGCGAGGGCGACCAGCTGGCTGCCCTCGTCCTGGACGCCCGCCCGGCCCTCGCGCACGGCGTCCAGCGCCCCCGGCTCGCCGCCCTCGGCCAGCCGCACCGCGTACGGGGACCAGCGGCCGGGCAGCCCGGACTCCTCGCCGAGCGCCGCCAGGAGCTCGTCCGTGGTGGCCCGCCCGGGGCGGGCGACGAGCGTCACCTCGGGCCGCTCGTTGTCCGCCTCCAGCAGGTCCTCGATCCCGGCCCGGCTGCCGCCGAGCGCGTCCCACAGCGCGGAGACGACCCAGCGCGGGTGGGAGTGCACGACGGCGAGGTGCTCTTCGGGGTCGTCCTCGTACGGCGGGGCGACGCGCTCCACCCAGCCGTCCATGTCGTGGGCGGTGATCTTGCGCAGCACGGCGTTGACGAACTTCGCCCGCCCGTCACCGAGTACGCAGCGGGCCAGCTCGACGGTGGCGGACACCGCGGCGTGCGGCGGGATGCGCGTGCCGAGCAGCTGGTGGGTGCCCAGGCTCAGCACGTCCAGCACCGGCGGGTCCACCTCGCGCAGCGGCCGGTCGATGCAGGACGCGATGATCGCGTCGTACGTCCCCTGGCGGCGGAGCGTGCCGTAGACCAGCTCGGTGGCCAGCGCGGCGTCACGCGCGTCGAAGCCGTCCTTCTCACGGGCCTTGCGCAGCAGCGGCGGCAGCACGAGGTTCGCGTACGCGTCCCGCTCGTCCACCGCCCGCAGCGCCTCGAAGGCGAGGATCCGCACCGGGTCCTTCTTGGGACGGCGGTGGGGTTTCGCGGGTCGGCTCTGCTGACGGCGAGGCGCGTGGTCGTTCACGAAAATGTGCTCCGGAGATGGGGAAGGCGACGCCTCCAGCCTACGCGTGCCGCTTACGCGGGCTGATCGGCCCCGAGCTGCTCGCCTGCGGCGATGCGCACCCCGCGGGCCCAGTCGGCGGCCTTCATCGGCTTCTTGCCCTGCGGCTGGACCCACAGCAGCTCCACCGCGTGCGAGCCCGTGCCGATGTGCACGGAGTTCTTGGCGGCCCCGATCGCACCGGGGGCCAGGTCGGCGCGGTCGGGGCTGAGCGCCGCCGCCATCACCTTCAGGCGCTCGCCGCGGAAGGTCGTCCAGGCGCCGGGGGCCGGGGAGCAGCCGCGCACCACGCGGTCGACGCGGAGGGCGGGGGCGGCCCAGTCGATCCGGGCGTCCGCCACGCTGATCTTGGGGGCGAGGGAGATGCCGTCGGCCGGCTGCGGCACGGCCTTGAGGCTGCCGTCCTCGATGCCGTCCATGGTGGCGGACAGCAGTCCGGCACCGGCGAAGGCGAGCCGGGTCAGCAGGTCGCCGCTGGTGTCGGTGGGCCGGACCTGCTCGGTGAGCACGCCGAAGACGGGGCCGGAGTCCAGCCCCTCCTCGATGAGGAAGGTGGAGGCGCCGGTGACCTCGTCGCCGGCCAGGATCGCGTGCTGCACGGGGGCGGCGCCGCGCCAGGCGGGCAGCAGCGAGAAGTGCAGGTTGACCCAGCCGTGCGCGGGAATCTCCAGGGCCGGCTTCGGCAGCAGGGCGCCGTAGGCGACGACGGGGCAGCAGTCGGGGCCGATCTCGCGCAGCCGGGCGAGGAAGTCCTCGTCGCGCGGGCGGGCGGGCTTGAGGACCTCGATGCCGGCCTCTTCGGCGCGCTCGGCGACGGGGCTGGCGACCAGCCTGCGGCCGCGGCCGGCCGGGGCGTCGGGGCGGGTGACGACGGCGACGACCTCGTGGTGCTCGGAGGCGATCAGGGCGTCGAGGGCGGGGACGGCGACCTCGGGGGTGCCTGCGAAGACGAGCCTCATGGGTGGCGAACTACCTCTCCTCGAGCGCCGGGTGGAACGGCGCACCAGTCTAGAGGTGCCCACGCCCCAGGGGGCGTGCGGGTGGATGCGCGCCCCATTCCGGAGTACGTGCGCCCCCATACCGTGACCCGGCGGGCTGTGGCGCGTTGGGTCAAGAGAGATTGACCGGAGCGGGCCGCAACCACGGGCCTGCTGCCCTTGTCCGCCAAGGGGCGTCAACTCCCGTCCGTACACGTCACGTTCACCGCCGGCCCGAGAGGCTTGTTCATGCCCGACCACGCAACCCACGACGCCCAGGCACGGGCCAGCCTGCATCTCCTGGTCCGGGACATCGAGAGGGTGCGCCGCCAGGTGGACGCTCTGCGCACCCTCACCGCCCAGCTCGGCAACGTCTACCGCCCCCGCAGGACGGGCCCCTCTGCAGGCTTCGTCGTCTACGGCCGGGCCCCCGCGCCGACCGTGCGCCTGGCCCAGGAGCTGCGGGACAGCGTCGAGACGCTGGTGACGGCCGCGGTGGACTTCGACCGCTCGCTGGGCTTCTCGTGGGACGCGGTGGGTTCGGCGCTGGGCGTCACCAAGCAGGCCGTGCACCGCCGTTACGGGGCACGCCGGGCGAACGGGCAGACCACGACGGAGCCCCCGGCCGAGACGACGGTGCGCACGGCGGAGCAGCCCGTGGTCCCGGCGGCCCGCTCGGTCCCGGTGCCGGAGCCCCGCACGTCGGTCTTCCCGGGCCCGCGAAACGGCTGAGCGCTCCGTTCCTCCGCGCCCCGAAAGGGGCGCGGGGCGGCTTCTCCCCCAGCTACCGCTGGGGGCACCCCCAGCGGCTCCGCCGCGTGGGCGCGACCAGCCACAAGAGACCGTCACCCGATATCCGGCGGATCCACCCGCAACCGCACGGGCTCCCCCTCACGCCGCGCGAGGCGCACCGCCTGCGCCGTCTTCAGCGCAGCGGCCAACGCGGCCCCCTGCCCCGGCCGGACCCGCAGCAACGCCCGCTCCCACCGCTCCCCCGGCGGAGGATCGCCGGCCCGCACCGGAGCCCCGGCCCGCCGCACCGGCAACGGCACCGGCCCGAGCACGTCCGTCCCCGGAGGCAGCTCGGCCGAGCCGATCAGCTCGGCCACAGCGGCAGGCGTCCCGGCGACCGACACCATCCGCGAGACGGGCGGGAAGCCCAGCTCCGCCCGGTCGGCCAGCTCCCGCATCGCATGCCCCGCCGGATCCCAGCGCACGAGCGCCTGCACGGGCCGCAGCGTCGGCTCGGCCACGACGACCACCGTGCCGCCCGCCTCCTGACCCCGCACCAGGGCCGCGGCACCGAGCCAGCGGCGCAGCGCCTCCTCCCCGGCCCGCAGGTCGGGCAGGCCGAGCAGGGCCCACCCGTCCAGCAACAGGGCGGCCGCATAACCGCGTTCGGCGACCGGCTCGGCGCCGGGCGTGGAGACGACGAGCGCGGGCTGGTCCGGCACGGTGTCCAGCACGTGGTTGCGCCCCGAGGTGCGCACCGGCACCGCGGGGAAGGCCCGGCCGAGCTCCTCCGCCGTGCGCTGCGCCCCCACGATCCGTGCGCGCAGCCGGAAGCCGCCGCACTCGGAGCAGTGCCAGTCCGTGGTCTGCTGCCCGCACCAGCCGCAGTGCAGCCCGGCGTCGCGCTCCCGCGCCTCCAGCGGCCCCGAGCAGTGCCCGCACCGCGCGGGCTCGCGGCAGCGCTCGCAGCCGAGCCGGGGCGCGTAGCCGCTGCGCGGCACCTGCACCAGCACGGGCCCGTGCCGGAGCCCCTCCCGGGCGGCCTCCCAGGCGATCGTGGGCAGCCGTGCGGCCCGGGCGGCCTCGTCCCGCGCCTCGTCCTTCTCCTCCACCGTGCGGACCCGGGGGGCCGTCGCGCGCACCCGCTCGCGGTCCGCGGCCAGCGGCAGCGCCCAGCCGGTGTCCACCAGCTGCGCCGCCTCCACGGTGCAGCCGAAACCGCCCAGCAGGAACGCGGCCCTCTCCTGCACCGCGCGCAGCACCAGCACTTCGCGCGCGTGCGGCTGGGGGGCGTTGGTGTCGCTGTGGCTGGAGTCGCCGTCGTCCCAGATCGCCACGAAGCCCAGGTTCCACACGGGCGCGAACATCGCGGCACGGGTGCCGACGACGGCCCGCACCGCACCGCGGTTCACGGCGAGCCAGCGGCGGTAGCGCTCCTCGGGGCCGAGGTCGGCCGTCAGCAGCACGTGCCGGCCCTGGCCGAGGAGCGCTGTCAGCTCCGCGTCGACCCGGGCGGCGACCCGCCCGTCCGGCACGACGATCAATGCACCCCGCCCGGAGGCGAGCGCGGCGACGGCCGCCCGCGCGAGCTCGGCGGGCCAGTGCGGCCCGGGCAGCGCCGTCCAGACGGCACGCGGGGAGTCCCCCCGCACCAGGGCGTCCAGATATGCGGGCCCGGTCGGATACCGTGCCCAGCTGCCCGCCTCGGGCGCACCGGGCCGGGACAGCAGCCGGGGCGAGGCCTCGGCCTCGATACGGGCGTGCCGCGGCGGAACGGCCAGCTGGAGCACGTCGGCGAGCGACCCGGCGTACCGGTCGGCAACGGCCTTGCAGAGGCTCAGCAGCGACGGCCGGAGCACGGGCTCCGGCGACAGCACCTGGGCGAGCGCGGCCAGCGGCCCCTGGTAGTCGGACTCGGCCACCCGCTCGATGATGTACCCGTCGAGCAGCCCGCCGCCCTCGCGGCGGCCGTCCCGCACCTTGGACGTACCGGCCCCGAAGCGCACCCGCACCCGGGTGCCCGGCTGGGCGTCGGCGTCGAGCTCGGCGGGCACGGCGTAGTCCCACAGCCGGTCCAGGTGCACCGGCCCCTTGTCCACCAGCACCCGCGCCACGGGCAGCTCCCCGGCCAGCGCCGCCCCGCGCCACGTCCGCGGCTTGGCCCGCGGCACCTTGGCCTTGCGCACGCTCTCCCGGATGAGCGCCAGCTGCTCCCCCGCCGGCGACTGCTCGGGCCGCCCTTTCTCGCTGCTCACAACTCCAGTCCTACCAGAGGGCAACGACATCGGCCCCGGACCGATCCAGCGGTCCGGGGCCGATGTGTGCTTGCGGGGCCTACAGTCCGGCGGCCTGCTTCAGGGCCTCGACCCGGTCGGTCCGCTCCCACGTGAAGTCCGGCAGCTCACGGCCGAAGTGACCATACGCAGCCGTCTGCGCATAGATCGGACGCAACAGATCCAGATCACGGATGATCGCCGCGGGGCGCAGGTCGAAGACCTCACCGATCGCATTCTCGATCTTGTCGGTGTCGATCGTGTTGGTGCCGAAGGTCTCCACGAACAGACCCACCGGCTCCGCCTTGCCGATCGCATACGCGACCTGCAC
>NZ_JBSFWU010000195.1:0-6285 GCF_053594995.1 Streptomyces sp. NPDC002536 | reverse complement strand
CGCTTCGACAAACGCGACTACATCTTCCACGGCACCCTGGCCACCGCCGCCATCATGATCTGGCTCCGCGACCTCACCAAAGAGCCACCAGACACAGCCTAGTTGCCGGTTGCGTTCGATGGCGGCCTCCGGTCGCAGCAGAGAGGCGCCAGGAGTCAGAACACTTCGACGATATCGGGCAAAAAGGTCTTGTTGTGCGCTAAACCGCATCTTCCTTGTTAAGGTCTCTTTGCCAACGCATGACCGAGTGTTGAGGGGTGCAGGGGCGTAGTGCAGGTGTCGGTCGGTAGGGCCGGCACCTTCGTGTGGGCGTCTCATGAGGCATGGGCGATGCCCTGGTCCTGGCGGCGGTTCTTCCGTCCTTCCTCGGTCTTGTATCGCAGTGAACATGCCTGTTGCGGCAGCCGGTGCCGCCTTCCTCCGATCTGGGTGGTGGGCGGCGTCGGCTGGTTTTTTGTGACGGGTCGAGAGAAGTGGATAGACCGGTTTTTAAGAGATCGACGCGAGTGCCGCTGGTCGGCGCACTCGTTGCAGCCATCCTTGTGGGAGGCATCGCCCCGGCGGCGTCGGCCGCAACGCCTGCGGCACCTTCACCTGACTTCGTAGCATTCGGCAAGGCTCTTGCGGCAGCCGTCGCTGATGCCGACAAGCCGAAGGCTGGCTCAAGCCGTTCAGAGGTGACGGTGACGTTGCCGAACGGGAAGCAGGCCAAGGCATACCGCATCGCGATTCCGGACTCGCCGTCGGGAATAGCTGTCTTGTGGGACAGGTACACCGGTGCCGCCGGCGGGCACACGTTGCCTGTGGGCAGTGAGGGGGCGGAAGCGGAGAAGGCCGAGGCGTTCGTACGGCGAGTCGAAGCTGCCGTTGGGGAACTTGCCTCCAGCACGGAGGGGAGGCAGCTGTTGGAGGGGATCGGCCGTATGCGGCCGATCGATGTGATGACGGGCTCGGCGAAGCCGGCTTTCGGTCACGACGCTGTCACCACGTTGTTCTACCGGGGCATGCCGGCCGACGAAACGCAGTGGCCCGACGCACTGAAAAAGAGGCTGAAGGAGGCGGAGGAGGCGGACAAGGCTCTCGCCGACGATCTGCGGCAGAACGCGGTCGTCTCCGAACCGGTGGCGAATGCCATCGACCGTGGCCGCGCCAACAACTCCAACGGGTCCGAAGGCATGGTCGCCATGCCCGACGAGGAGAAGGTGTTCTTCGGCTATCTGCCTGACCGGACGCCTATCGCTATCCATGAGACCCAGCTGATCGGACATGAGCTGGTCCATGTCTCCCATTACCTGCAGGGGACATTGCTCGACGGTCCTCGATGGAACGTCGAGGTGGAGGTGAGATTCAAAGCCGCCGACGGTTCGGAAAGGTCCGCCACAGTCGTTATCCCCGGGGAGGAGGTGAGGACGAACGGTGGGGACGACGCCCTGAAGTACGTCACCGTCGCCTCGAAATCCGGCGCCAGCACCCAGCTCAAGATGGCTCCCGTCGAGGCATCGGATCAAGCAATCGTCAAGGCGATAGCACAGGCCCCCAATGAGGCCGTGAAGAAGGCACTGCAGGACGTACAGACAGGCCGCTATCAGACTTACCCCAGTAGCGAGACCCGCCTGGCTGACGAGAACGGCTGGCGTGCGCGGCCGCACTATGCCCTGCCCGAGGAAGAAATGGCGAAGGCGTGGGGGAAGCCTCGAGCGGAGGTGGCCGGTGAATTCGTTGCGGTGCCCCCTGGCGAGACCATAGCCGCCCGTGACCTGAAGGACCCTCAATCCCTTAGGAGGAGGCTGGAGAAGGCCGGGGAGAAAACCGGGAAGAAGGTCCTGTCCAGTGCGGTGCAGGCATGCTCGCGCTTCTTTGGCCGCCGTCAGCCGGTGGTGTGCAGCGCCGACGGCCGACCGGAGGAGGTGACGCAGGAGACGCGAAGCCGCGTCGAGGAAGTCCGCCGTGTTCGGCAGGAACATCCGGAGACCCCGCTGCGCCTGCCTGTCGCGGACCGCGATCCCGCGGTGGGCGCCATCACCCGGAAGGTGGTGGAGAAGCTGGAAGGCTTCCACGGCGTCAAGGCCGGGGACGTGGACAGCGTCCTGGACGGGATCGAGCGTCATGGCAGCGCCGGGAACGACGACCCGAACTGGAAGGCGTTCTACCTCGGAGAATCCGAGAGCCACGCCGCCGGGTACAGCGTCAGCGAGGAGGGCATGCGGATGTCTGCCGGCGGGGTGGTGAAGGTGGACCTGCCGGGTCCCCTCACCGTGGCCACCGTGGACATGGCGAAGCAGCAGGGTGAAACCGACGAGCAGTTCGAGCGCAGACGACTGCAGCGCATCAAGGACGAGTTCGGCGTTGGTGCCGACGCCCCGCTGATGGATTCCCTCGCAGAGAAGAAAACCGTCCTGAAGATGAAGGACGGCACCACGGACAATCTCGGCGCCGAGCGGTACGAACTCATCGTTCCCTGGGAGATGGTGAAGGGGAACAAGCCGGAGCTGGTGAAGAAATTCAGCCCGGGTCGCAAGGGCTACGTCGAAGCAGAAGAGATGATGTACTCCTGTTCGCTTCCCAAGCTCCTGGCGAGTACCGCGCCTGCCAAGGGCCTGGGGGGCAAGTGCACGGAGCTGGCTTTCGTGAAGCAGTCCGCCGAGGCCCTCGACACGTTGGAACGTGAGAAGAATGTGGCCGCCTCCGCCAAGGCTGCAGCCGAGGCAGCAGGCGCTCTGGAGAACTCCGCGGATGTTTCCGCGGAGGTCCGCCAGAAGGCCAAGGCGGCCCGCGAAAAGCTCGAAGCCGCCGTTTCAGAAGGGAAGGTCGATAGCGGCAAGCTGGCGGAGGCCCGCACGGCACTGACCAGCCTGGCCGAGGCCCTCGGCGATTCCGGCAAGCCGGTGGCAGCCCTGGGCAAGACGCTGGACAGCACTGCGGGCCGGGAGCCGGCGCGCGCGGAGGCTATTGAGGCGGGGAAGAAGTGGCAGGGCCGGGCGCGGGAGCGTGCCAAGGAGCTGTGTGCCAAGTCCGGGACAGCGTCGTGTCTGGAGACCGTGGACTGGGACAAGCTGCGCACCGAAATCCGCAGCGATGCCGAGCAGCTGGTGAAAAAGAAACTGGCCGGCGCCGGCGGGGTTTCCGAGATCAAGCTCTCCAAAGATCTCGGGACGTCGCTGAAGGACCCTGCAGTCTTCTACGTGCCGTATGAGAAGACGCGCACGCAACTCGCCGACAAAAACGGTGAACTCGCGTGGGAGCGCGTGAAGACCGCGGGCGGAGCTATCCTCTACCTCCACGGCATCTACAGTGCGTTCGCCGAGGACTCCACGGACCTGGACAAGGCCGCCGCCATCGCGGCAATCATCCCGGGTGTAGGCGACATCCTGAACCTGGCGGTCGACGTCGAACACAAGGATTTCGCGGGACTCGGCGTCGATGCCGCTGCCACCCTTGCCGGGTTCCTGGAGATGGCCGGAGTCGAAGGGATCGGAGGACCGGCCTTCGCCGTGGCCATGGCGTACCACATCACCTCGCAGCTCATCACCGATGACTTCCACCGCTGGGAGGACGTGGCCAAGGCGCCGGAGAGGCGGGACGCCGACTGGCACAAAGTATTGATGGACTACCTTCAGGACCCGGACAAGGGCTGGCTGTCCAAGGAAGGGGGAACCCAGGTCGTTGCCATGGCCGTCAGCTTCCTCCAGGCCGTCGAATTCCAGCGAGCCTCGGTGAAGGCGACCGCGAACGCGGCTACGGTCTCCACCGACAGCGGCGCCTACCCTGTACCCAAGACCAGTGACGGGGCAGGCACCGAGGCATCCAAGGACGCCGACGCCGCGGTGGACGCCCTCACAGCAAAGACGCCGGACATCGTGCGCCACGCTGCGGCCAAGACGATCGCCGACAGCATGAACGCGGCCTGGAAGGAAGAGAAAGGCCAGCAGTTCAACAAGGCGTATATCGACCGCGTCAACGGAATCAATCTGGGAATCTGGTGCGGGCGCAGCATGCCAGATGGAAGCAACCCCTGCCACGACGACGCGGTTGCCATGAAGAAGGAGGCACTTGAGAAGCTTTCGAAGGCTCCGCCCGGTGTCACCGTCCAGGAGGTCGAAGACGTTCTGGAGAACTTCGGTCTCACCAACCCGGGATTCCTGACGATCGGCAAACCGTTCCGTCTCTACAACGAGTCGGACATCGGGAAGCAGTACCTTCACTTCGACGTGGAGGGCGGAACCGCTACACGCAAGCAGCGCATCAACGACTCCTCCCGGCAGGAATTCTTCTTCCGGAGTACCGGGCGCATCACCAACCTCGAAGGAGTGCTGTGTCTCGCCGGAGGCAAGACCAAGGGCGACCCCGTCTCTGTGACTCCGTGCACCCACAGGAACGCCCCCGAGCAGCGGTGGCTGCCCGACGACAAGGGCCGCATCAAGAACTTCGCCACAGAGCAGTACCTCGATGTAGGCGGACCGTCGGGTGACGTCACCACCTGGACAGCGGACGGAGACGCCCGACGCCAGACATGGAAGGCGGAAACCCCCGAGCGTCGGATGTACCCGCAGACCAGCAAGCGCGCCATCGAGGAGCTGCTTGGCGCGAACGGATCGTCCAAGCAGATCGACGGCGCCATACCCGACGCGGCCGAGGACGGCGCTTACTGGCTGTTCTCCGGCAGCAACATGCGCCGCGTCCTGGTCAGGCGCGTCGACTGGGAAACGGAGATCCTGGCTTCCGACTCGGACCCCGTGCGCAAGACCGTCGAACAGTGGAGCGGTCTGGGCTCGCTGTTCACTGCGTCACGGGACTCGCGGATCACCGCCGGCATGAGGGTCCCTGGACATCCCGGCGAACTGTATGTCTTCTCCGGCGAACACTGGGCCCGGATCAAGGTGGACAGAGACGACAAGGGCAACGAGAGCGTACGTCTTGTCAGCGGGCCCAAGAGCCTTGACGAGTGGCAGTCTCTGAAGGGTCTGTTCACCAAGTCAGGATCGAAGCGCATCGACGCCGTCCGTCCTATTCCTGGGGTCGCTGACTGCTTCCAGATGTTCTCCGGGACATACAGCAACCAGATCTGCCTCAACAACGAACTCACGGACCGGGAAACGGTATCGGTGCAAAGAAACGCCGAACGCTGGCCGGAAATCGGCGCATACACCGGGAAGGATGAGGTTCAGGGATTCGTTCAGAACCCGGACAGGCCGATGGAGAACTTCGTCTTCACCGGCGGCCAGTACACCAAGGTGGACCGGTCGGTTCTTCACTCGCCACCGGACGCGAACCTTGAAATCCATGCCACGTGGGCGTACTTCACCTTCTCCTGGAAGAACGGAAAGGGACTCCCGGAAGGAACGAAGATCGAAATTTCACGCAGTGGGGTAACGACGGCCTCCGGGGCGTACGACGCCTCTCTAGGAGAGATCCTCCCTGACGATGGGACCAGGAAGAGCCTCCTCTTCAACTTCCCCAGAGACCTCGTCGGAGCTTGGGACTCGACCATGCGCGCCCGGTTCACCTATACCCATCCCGACGGTTCGCAAGAGGCCACCGGATACTGGGAAAAGAAATACTGGTGCAGCTTGTGGGAGTGTAACTTCCGCTAGCCTCACGCCTTCACTTGCATGAAGGCGGCCACCATGCCGTGAACGCGAAAGTGCCTTCCGAACAGGGACGACGAGACTCGTCGAGAGTCTCGTTGACTCTGCTGGAAGGCACTTTCTGCATGAAGGCTACCGGTTCGCACCCCAAGCTCGATGTCACGACAGATCATTCGTGGTAGTGAGGGACGCCGGAGCAAACTGCTCGCGCATCTCTCCGATACAACTGGGCCGACGCCCGCGTCTCCGGCGACGTACACCACGTGCCCCTCGTATCCCAGGAGCGGAGCCCCCCTGCCACAGCGCCGTCTCGCGGCGTTGCTCGGGCGACTTGAGCCGACCAGCTCGTCACATCTGTCTTCACCGTAGTTGCTGGACGGCTTCTGACACGCCGTGCGGCCCGCACGGCGGGACGGACGACGAAGTCACCGCGCCAGGCGCCGGGACGCGACCGGCCGCCCACCTCCGAAGCCACCCGGGAGCGGGGAGGGTGCCGGGGACCACTCCCTCAAGCACGGAGGCCCCCCATGGTTTCCCCGACCCCGCCGCACCTTTCGCCGGAGCAGCGCGCGCGCCTGGAGCAGCTCGCCGACGCGGCCTAGGCAGTGTCTGGTGGCTCTTTGGTGAGGTCGCGGAGCCAGATCATGATGGCGGCGGTGGCCAGGGTGCCGTGGAAGATGTAGTCGCGTTTGTCGAAGCG
>NZ_JBSFWU010000194.1:0-6286 GCF_053594995.1 Streptomyces sp. NPDC002536 | reverse complement strand
TTATTTTGGTTGGGGTGGGGGGCGAGGTCCCGCGCCCCGGGCGCGGGGCGCGGGGAACTGCGTCCGGCGGAACCGCGTCAGTCCTTGATCTCGCAGATGACGGCGCCGGAGGAGACCGAGGCGCCGACCTCGGCGGTGATGCCCTTGACCGTGCCGGACTTGTGGGCGTTGAGCGGCTGTTCCATCTTCATCGCTTCGAGGACGACGATCAGATCGCCCTCGTTGACCTCCTGGCCCTCCTCGACCGCGACCTTGACGATCGTGCCCTGCATCGGGGAGGCGAGGGAGTCGCCCGAGGCGGCGGAGGAGGACTTCCGCGCCGCGCGGCGCTTGGGCTTGGCGCCCCCGGCCGCGGCGGTGCGGGCGATGGTCATGCCCAGGGAGGCGGGGAGGGAGACCTCCAGGCGCTTGCCGCCGACCTCCACGACCACGGTCTCGCGGCCGGGCAGCTCCTCGTCCTCCTCGGCGGCGGCACCGCCGGCGAAGGGCTGGACGGTGTTGGCGAACTCCGTCTCGATCCAGCGGGTGTGGACGCGGAACGGGTCGGAGGTGAAGGCGGGGTCGGTGACCACGGCCCGGTGGAACGGGATGGCCGTGGCCATGCCCTCCACCTGGAACTCCGCCAGGGCGCGGGCCGCGCGCTGCAGGGCCTGCTCACGCGTGGCGCCGGTGACGATCAGCTTGGCCAGCAGGGAGTCCCAGGCCGGGCCGATGACCGAGCCGGACTCCACGCCCGCGTCCAGCCGCACGCCGGGGCCGGCCGGGGCCGCGAACCGGGTGACGGTGCCCGGGGCGGGCAGGAAGTTGCGGCCGGGGTCCTCGCCGTTGATGCGGAACTCGAAGGAGTGGCCGCGCACCGCCGGGTCGTCGTAGCCGAGTTCCTCGCCGTCGGCGATGCGGAACATCTCGCGCACCAGGTCCAGGCCGGTGACCTCTTCGGTGACCGGGTGCTCGACCTGGAGGCGGGTGTTGACCTCGAGGAAGGAGATGGTGCCGTCCTGGCCGACGAGGAACTCGCAGGTGCCCGCGCCCTCGTAGCCGGCCTCCTTGAGGATCGCCTTGGAGGCGCGGTACAGCTCGGCGTTCTGCTCGTCCGTCAGGAACGGGGCCGGGGCCTCCTCCACCAGCTTCTGGTGGCGGCGCTGCAGCGAGCAGTCACGGGTGGAGACGACGACCACGTTGCCGTGCTTGTCGGCCAGGCACTGGGTCTCGACGTGCCGGGGGCGGTCGAGGTAGCGCTCGACGAAGCACTCGCCCCGGCCGAACGCGGCCACGGCCTCGCGCACGGCGGAGTCGTAGAGTTCGGGGACCTCTTCGAGGGTGCGGGCGACCTTCAGGCCGCGGCCGCCGCCGCCGAAGGCGGCCTTGATGGCGATCGGCAGGCCGTGCTCCTCGGCGAAGGCCACGACCTCCTCGGCCCCGGAGACGGGGTCGGGGGTGCCGGCCACCAGCGGGGCGCCGGCGCGCTGGGCGATGTGACGGGCCGCCACCTTGTCGCCCAGGTCGCGGATCGCCTGGGGCGGCGGGCCGATCCAGGTCAGCCCGGCGTCGATGACGGCCTGGGCGAACTCCGCGTTCTCGGACAGGAACCCGTATCCGGGGTGAACGGCGTCGGCACCGGACTCGGCGGCCGCGGCCAGGACCTTGGCCATGTCCAGGTAGCTCGTCGCCGGGGTGTCACCGCCCAGCGCGTACGCCTCGTCGGCCGCACGGACATGCAGCGCGTCACGGTCGGGGTCGGCGTAGACGGCCACACTCCCGATTCCGGCGTCCCGGCATGCACGAGCGACGCGGACAGCGATTTCGCCACGGTTGGCGATGAGCACCTTGCGCACGATGGCTCCCTCCTTGAAACAAGGTGAGTTTAGGTACTGGGCACACTCTGTGCCGACCCGACTTCCGGGGTGAGCTTGCCCACACGGAGCGTGAGGCGGGAGCCGTGTGCGGACCGAAGTCCCCAGAACCTCCACGGTACGCCGCGTTCGGGCGGCTGAGGCGGCGTGCCGGTGTGGTCTGGATCTCCATGATCGCGTGGCGCCCGGGGGGCGGTTTCTTTGTGGAGTCCCTACGAACGGGTGAAGCAAAGTTTGCGCCCGGGGAGCCCTCTGGTTTCTTGCTTACCCATGAGTAGGCGCGGTTATCCGGGCAGGACGCGACGGCCGGGGCGGTGCCGGGGTCGACTTTCGGACCGGCTTTCGGGCCGACTCAGGCCAACTTGGCCGCCTCCGCCGCGACATGGCGCAGGGCCTCCGTGACCCGTCGGCCGTGCCGGCGGAACTCCTCCACGGGCAGCGCCGCCGACACCGCCCGCAGTGCCCCGGGCACCGGCACGGCCACACAGGCCACTCCGGCCGCGCACTCCTCGACCTCCACCGCGACCCCCTCCTGCCGCACCCGGCGCAGCTGCACGTCCAGCAGCTCCGGGGAGGTGATCGTGCGCGGGGTGACGGCGGGCATCCCCGAGGCCGTGAGCCGGCGCAGCCGGGCGGCCCGGGGCAGGGCGGCCAGCAGGACCTTGCCGTGGGCCGTGGCGTGCGGGACGGCGTCGTGGCCCACGGAGAAGCCGCCCGTGGCCGGGTGGGCGGCGGCCGTGCCGGCGAGCACGGCGATGTCGCCGTCCCGGTAGGCGCTGAAGTAGGTGTCCGTTCCGACGGCCTTGCGCATGCGCACCAGCAACTCCTGTACCTCGTCGCTCACCTGCATCTGCCGCTGGAAGGCGTGGTGCAGGGCGGGCATGCGGTAGCCGAGCGCGTAGCCCGTGGGCGTACGGACCAGGTGCCCGCGCGCGGTGAGGGTGCCGAGCAGCTCGTACACCGTGGACAGCCCGCAGCCCAGCCGGCGGGCGAGGGCCTTGGCGGGCACCGGGTCCGCGGAGGCGGCGACGGCGTCCAGGACGTCCAGGGCGCGGTCCACGGACTGCAGCACGGTGATCCTTTCCGGGGCGGGGGTGCGGGGCGGAGTTTTCCAGGGTCCCAGGGTTTGCCAGGGTTTCCGGGTTTTGCCAGCGTCGCACATCGGAGGGTGCCGGCGGACGTGCGGATGTGCGCGCGAAGTCCCGGGCGGGTGCGCGGAATTCGCGTGCGGTGCGACACCGTCCTTGCGGGCGGCGGGTGTTGGGGGTCGCCGCCCTCGGGCGGCGCAGCGAAGGGTGACCGAAATGCCATGACATCGTTGATGAAGTCATGATCAAGCGCATTGCCGCAGCCGCCGCTCTCGCCGGCGCAGCCCTCTCCGTGACCTCCGCCACCGCATCCGCCACACCGTCCGCGCCCGCGCCGGTGCCGCCGCCGAGAAGCGCGCCGGATGCCCAGCCGGCGGCGAAGCCGGCCAAGGCGGTCGATCGGCTGGCGGCCGAGGGCGGGAGGACGGCGACGTCCGGGCAGGCCGCACCGGCGGACCGGCAGGCGCCGGCGGCGAAGGTCGCGCCCGCCGCGAAGGCGCCGATGGGGAAGGCGGCTCCGGCAGGGAAGAGCGCTCCCGCCGCGAAGGGTGCCCCCACGGGCAAGGCCGCGCCCGCCGGTAAGGCGGCCCCCGGCAAGCCGTCGGGCGGCCGGATGGCGCCGAGCTCGCACGCCGGGCCCGTCACGGCGCCGGCGCCGGACCAGGTCCAGCAGCCGGGCCAGCCCGAGACGAGCATCTACCCCGGCGCCGTCAACCAGCTCGGCAAGCTCGACCAGCTCAACCAGCTGGGCCAGCTCAACCGCGTGACCCAGGAGCTCCCGCTGTAGCGGGACGGGGCGGCATCAGACCCACAGGTCCGTGATCGACACCCCCAGCTCGGCGAGCAGCCGGCGCAGCAGGGGAAGGGACAGGCCGATCACATTGCCCGGGTCCCCGTCGATGCCGTCGACGAACGGCGCCGAGCGGCCGTCGAGCGTGAAGGCCCCCGCGACGTGGAGCGGCTCGCCGGAGGCCACGTAGGCGGCGATCTCCGCGTCGTCCGGCTCGCCGAAGCGCACCGTGGTCGAGGCCGTCGCCGAGGCCCGGCGGCCGGTGGCCGTGTCGATGACGCAGTGGCCGGTCCGCAGCTCGCCGGAGCGGCCGCGCATCGACTTCCAACGGGCCGTCGCCTCCTCGGCGTCGGCCGGCTTGCCGAGGGCCTGGCCGTCCAGCTCCAGGACCGAGTCGCAGCCGATCACCAGGGCCCCGGCGGCGTCCGGCCGGGCGGCCACGGCCGCGGCCTTGGCCTCCGCCAGCACCAGGGCCAGCTCGGCGGGGGTGGGGGCGTCCAGGGCGTCCTCGTCCACCCCGCTGACGATCACCTCCGGTGCGAGGCCGGCCTGGCGCAGCAGGCCGAGCCTTGCCGGGGATGCGGAGGCGAGGACGAGGCGGCGTGCGGGTTCGGTCATACCGATCAGCCTAGGCGGTCGGCTGAGGGCCGGGATTCGGCTGCGGGTCGGCTGTGGTTGCTCGCGCAGTTCCCCGCGCCCCTGACGGGGCGCTGGACGGGGCGCGATCGCGGGCGCCGGCCTACTTGTCCAGGACCGCCTGCATGACCTTCTTGGCGATGGGGCCCGCGAGCTTGCCGCCGGAGATCTGGTCGTCCGGCACGCTGTCGTCGGGGTCGATCATCACGGCGACGGCGACGGGCGAGCCCTCCGCGGTCTTGGCGTAGGAGATGAACCAGGCGAGGTTCTTCTGCTTCGCGCCGCGCTCGGCGGTGCCGGTCTTGCCGCCCACGGTGACGCCGTCGATGAGGGCGGCCTTGCCGGTGCCCTTGGTGGCGGTGTCCTCCATCATCTGCTGGACCTTCTTCGCGATCTCGGGCGAGGCCGCCTGGGACAGCTGCTCCGGCTTGTGCTTCTCGATCGTCGACAGGTCCGGGCTGCGCAGCTCCTCGACCATGTACGGCTTCATCAGCTTGCCGTCGTTGGCGATCGCGGCCGTCATCATGGCGACCTGGAGCGGGGTGGCGGTCAGGCTGCCCTGGCCGATGCCGGCGAGGGCGGTCTGCGAGGAGTTGATGTTGTCCGGGAAGGTGCTCTTCGCGGCCCGGACGGGGGTGTCGACCTTGGGGTTGTTGAAGCCGAACCTCTCGGCCGTCTCCCGCATCTTCTCCCTGCCGAGGTCCGAACTGGCCTTGCCGTAGACGTTGTTGCAGGAGTGCTGCATGGCCACGTCGAGGCTGGCGTTCTTGCAGGGCGCGGTGGGGTTCTGGTTGGGCAGGACCGTGCGGGTGCCGGGCATGGTCCACGGGTCCGGCGAGTCGGTGCTCGCGTTGATGTCGGTGTAGAGGCCGTTCTCCAGGGCCGCCGTCGCCGTCACGATCTTGAAGGTCGAGCCGGGCGGGTAGACCTCCTTCAGGGCCCGGTTGAGGGTCGGCTTGTCCTTGTCCTTCTCCAGTTCCTCCCAGGCCGCCTTGTCCTTGGCGGACTGGCCTGCGAAGACCGACGGGTCGTACGAGGGCGTGGAGGCGAGCGCGAGGATCTTGCCGGTGCGCGGGTCGAGGGCGACGACGGCGCCCTTCTTGTCGCCGAGCCCCTCGTAGGCGGCCTTCTGGGCCTTGGGATCGATCGTCGTGACGACGTCGCCGCCCTGGTTCTTCTTCCCGGTGAGCATGTTGCTCGTGCGCTGCAGGAAGAGCCGGTCGTCGCTGCCGTTGAGCAGCTTGTTGTTGAGGTTCTCGAGCTGGGTGCTGCCGTACCCCTGCGAGAAGAAGCCGGTGACCGGGGCGTACATCTTGCCGTCCTTGAACGTGCGCTTGTACTTGAGGTCGGTCCCGGTCTCGGTGGATCCGGTGATCGGCTGTCCGCCGACGATGATGTTGCCGCGGGGCTGTGCGAAGTTCGCCATGGCGACGCGCCGGTTGTGTTCGTTGGTGGAGAGCTCGTTGCTGCGGACGAACTGCACCCAGGTGGCACGGACCAGCAGCGCGAGCACCAGCACCCCGCTGAAGATCGCTATATGGCGGACAGGCTTGTTCATGGTGTGACGGACTCCCCGGTTCGCGGCATATCACTGGGGTTGACGCGAATCGGGCGAATGTAGTTCCTGGTGGGGCAAACCTGTGGTGTGTCTGTGACGCAGGAGACCAGGGGTGCGGCGGGGTTATGGCATGCCCAGGACGACGAACAGGACCACCACGCCGACCGCCAGCATCACCCCGGCACGGCGCAGCATCCGCTGCACCTCGCGCAGGTCGTCGGGGGAGTCGTCGGGCGGGTCGGACCAGAGCATGCCCCCATGCTCCGCCGAGGGCACCACCGGTCTGCCGGAGATGATGGACGCCGAGAAGGCCATGATCGACCGCGGCGTCGGCGACGTGATCAGCCAGAGCTTCGGCGCG
>NZ_JBSFWU010000193.1:0-6310 GCF_053594995.1 Streptomyces sp. NPDC002536 | reverse complement strand
CCCTGGTGGGCCCTGACCAGCGGAAGCGCGGCGGCCGGCGGCACGGCGTGGTTTCTGGCCGACCGTGAACGCGGCCTCCGCACGGTGGCCTACCCCGCGCCCCTTAGGGGCGCGGGGAACTGCGCGAGCAACCACGGACCGCGCGCACCCGACCGACCAGGGCACCGCCCCGAAAGAGACGCGAGCGGCCCGCAGGGCTCCCGTCAGCCCGCCGTGCCGTACATGCGGTCGCCCGCGTCGCCCAGGCCGGGGACGATGTAGCCGTGCTCGTTGAGGCGCTCGTCGATCGAGGCGGTGACGACCGTGACGGGCGTGCCCTCGAGTTCGCGCTTCATGACCTCGACGCCCTCGGGCGCGGCCAGCAGGCAGATGGCGGTGACGTCGTCGGCGCCGCGCGTGATCAGCTCGTTGATCGCCGCGACCAGGGTGCCGCCGGTGGCCAGCATCGGGTCCAGGACGTAGACCTGGCGGCCCGAGAGGTCCTCGGGCATCCGCGTGGCGTAGGTCTCCGCCTTGAGGGTCTCCTCGTTGCGGATCATGCCCAGGAAGCCGACCTCGGCCGTGGGCAGCAGGCGGACCATGCCGTCGAGCATGCCCAGGCCGGCCCGCAGGATCGGCACGACGAGCGGGCGGGGGTGGGACAGCTTGACGCCCGTGGTCGCGGTGACCGGGGACTCGATGTCGACCTGCTCGGTGCGCACGTCGCGCGTGGCCTCGTAGGCGAGCAGGGTGACCAGCTCGTCGGCGAGGCGCCGGAAGGTGGGGGTGTCGGTGCGCTTGTCGCGCAGCGTGGTGAGCTTGTGAGCAACCAGGGGGTGGTCGACGACGTGGATCCGCATGACATCGACATTAACCGAGCTTTGACGCCCCGGCGCCCGCCCGTACCGGCCATGCCCGTGCGCGGAGGCCTGTCGGGGCCCTGGCATCAAACCACCGGCGAGGGGGAAAGTGGGCACATACGCCCGGTCTGTCGCTCCGGGCGAGGACCTCGGCACGAGGTGGTGCTGCCCATGGCCGGTCATGACAAGCCCAGGCGGAACGCGGACCCGGCGGATCCCGTGGAGCCCGGGACGGAGCCGGAGAGCGCCGACGAGCGCAGACGGCGGCGCGCCCAGTTCCTCCGCGAGCTGAACGAGGCCAGGGAGTTGCGGGAGCGCGTCCAGCCGCGCCGCGCCCGGGCCGCCCGGATGCGCCAGCAGATGCGTATGCGCACGTTCCGCTGGTGATGCGGCACGACGGGCCCCTGGGACCCCACGTGAGCGACATCTCTTCGGACTGCTGCACGACGCAACGCGGAAGACCTCTCGCAACGGCGAGGTTTCTGCCACGATTCCGAGTGGGCGGGGTGCTCCCCGTCCGGCCCCGGCACCGCCTATGACCAGTGGGAGAGTCACGGTGTACTTCGCCGCAATGCTCGCGCGCACCGAAGACGGGTGGGAAGCGAGCGACACAGAACTCGACAACGTGGAGACCCTGTCCGACATCGCCGACCTGGCCCGTGACAACGCGGTGGACGACGACACGGTCCTGGTGCTCATCGAGCAGGAGGACACCTGGTTCGGCATCGTGCGGGTGGACGGCGAGGACGACCCCCGCGTCTACGTGTCGAACGCCGCCCTCGCCGCCCGGAGCTCGTACGGGGCGATGCTCGTCGATGAACTGACCGGCCGCGACGAGGACCGGGGCGAGGAGCTCGGGCTCCCGGACCTCGACGGCACCGAGGACGGCGAACCCGAGACGGAGGAGGACGGGGACGACACCGCGGCCGCCGAGGCGGCGCCGTTCGGCCCGCTGGGCGACGACGGGCTGCTGGGCGACCTGGGGGTGAGCGGCAAGGAGCTGCAGAGCCTCAGCAGCGACGCCCTCGGCGAGATCGCCGACGTGCTGGGCTGCACCGAGGTGCTGGAAGCAGTGCGCTGACCCGCCCCCGGGCGGGTTCGCTCACACTGGTGCCATGAACGAAGCCGTCCCCGACCAGCCTGGCGACCCCGTGCGCGACCCGTGGCGGGCCCCGATGCGGGCCGCTCTCGAAGAGGCCGCGCGGGCGCCCGGCACCGGCGACGTGCCGGTGGGCGCCGTCGTGCTGGGACCGGACGGCTCCGTCATCGGCCGCGGCCGCAACGAGCGCGAAGCCACCGGCGACCCGACCGGCCACGCGGAGGTCCTCGCCATCCGCGAGGCCGCGCGGGCCGTCGGTGAGTGGCGCCTCTCCGGGTGCACGCTGGTCGTCACCCTGGAGCCGTGCACGATGTGCGCGGGCGCCATCGTCCTCTCCCGCCTGGAGCGGGTCGTCTACGGCGCGGCCGACGAGAAGGCCGGCGCGGCCGGCTCCCTCTGGGACGTGATCCGCGACCGCCGGCTCAACCACCGCCCCGAGGTGATCGAGGGCGTGCTGGCCGGCGAGTGCGCGGACCTGCTCACGCGGTTCTTCCGGGCTCCGTCGGGGGCCGGATCGGACACCGATTTCGGAGCAGGGCCGACCATCCGCTAAGCTCTCTCTCGGTAGCGTGTCCGAGCGGCCGAAGGAGCTCGCCTCGAAAGCGAGTGTGGCGCAAGTCACCGAGGGTTCAAATCCCTCCGCTACCGCTGACGAAGCCGCCCCGTCCTGTGAGAGCAGGACAGGGCGGCTTCTTTGCGTCCGGGGCTAGTGCGCTGCGCCGACGGGCACGTCCTCGGTCACGGCCGGGGTCTCCTGCGGCACGGCGCCGGGGGCCTCCGCAGCGGCGGCGGCCGCCTTCTGCCGGGCGTTGTGGCGGGCGCCGACGACGGCGACCAGGACCGTGGCGGCGGCGACGAAGGCCGCCATGACCCACAGCGCGGTGTGCAGGCCGTCGGTGTAGCCGTTCGCGGCCACCTCGTGGAAGGCCGCACGCGAGGCCTCGGGGACCGTGCCGGCCGGGCCGTCGAGCTGGCCCTGGTTGAGCGCGTTGGCGAGCTTGTCCGGGTTGTGCCCGTACGGGCCGTCGAACGCGTCGAGCCTGCCGTCGAGTTGGGCCCGCGTGAAGGTGACCAGCAGGCTGCCGACCACGGCGATGGAGATGGCCTCACCGGCCAGGCGCATGGTGTTGAACATGCCGGCCGCCATGCCCGCCCGCTCCGGCTCCACGCTGGAGACGGCCGCGCCGTCCATGACGCCGAAGGACACGCCGATGCCGATGCCGACCAGCGCGTACGGGCCGAGCACCGCCCAGTTGCCGATGCCGGGGTGCAGCACGGTCAGCCACGCGACGCCGGCCGCGATGAAGCCGATCGACGCGGTCACCATGTGCCGGACCGGGATCCAGCGCAGCAGGTAGCCGGTGATCAGCGGGAAGATCACCGTGGGCACGGTCATCATCATCATGTCCATGCCCGCGTGCATCGTGGTCTGGCCGTTGACCGCCGTCAGGTAGCTCGGCAGGTACACCAGGAGCGGAGTCGTGCCGAGCACGATCGCCACGACCGCGACGCAGAGCGAGACGAACTGCGCCTGACGGAACAGGCTGAGGTCGAACATCGGCCGCTCCTGCCGCTGCTCCACGACCACGAAGGCGGCGAGCAGCGCCGCGCAGGCGACGTAGGACACGAGGATCAGGGGCGACGTCCAGCCGAGGTCCGGGCCTTCGAGGAGCGCGAAGATGAGCGCGGCCAGGGAGGTGCTGAAGGTGAGCACACCGCCCCAGTCGACCTTGGTGGCCTCCGGGTCGGACGACTCCGGCAGCATGCCGGTCAGGAACACCACGGCGGTGGAGACGATGGCCGGCACCAGGAAGATCGCCCGCCAGCCGAACTCGGTCGACAGCGAGCCGGCCACGAACGGGCCGAAGGCCAGGCCGACTCCGACCGCCGTGCCGAAGACGCCGAACGCCTTCGTGCGCGCCGGGCCCTCGAAGAGCTGGGCGAGCAGGGCGCTGCCCGAGGTCAGGACCATGGCCGCCGCGAGACCCGCGATCGCCCGCATCACGTCGAGCATGACGATGCCGGAGGACAGCGCGGAGAGGTACGAGGAGGCCGCGAAGCCGATGCTGCCCGCCAGGAAGATCTTGCGCCGTCCGAAGCGGTCCGCGAACGAGCCGCTGGCCAGCATGAAGCTCGCGAACGTCAAGTCGTAGGCGTTGACGATCCACTGACCGGCCGGGAGGGAGTTGTGGAAGTCGGCGGCCACTCCCGGCATGGCGATAGAGGAACCGGTCAGCGTCACCGGCAGCAGGAACGACGCAACGACCACGGTGATGAGGCCTACAACGGGATTCCTTGCCTTTGCTGGCTTCTGGTTCATGTCCGCATGTCCGTCCTTGTCGATCGTTCGCGAATGTTCGATCAGGACGCTATGCGAGAGGCGGGCCGGGCGAAATTCAACCTCGGTGATACGCACCGGTGTTACTAAAGTGAACCGCCAGGTGTCTTGCGGTGCGCAGCCGCGCCCGACGCGCGGACACCGGCTTAACGTGCTCCGGAAAGCCGGAAAAGGCCGATGAGGAGCGATATCCATGTCTGAACCCGTAGTCGTCGTCGGCGCGGGCCCCGTCGGGCTCGTCCTCGCATGCGAACTGCTCCAGCAGGACGTGCCCGTGAGGATCCTCGACGCGGAACGCGGCCATTCACAGCATTCGCGCGCCACGGTCGTCTGGCCCCGGCTGCTGGAACTGCTGCGGCGCATCGACGTGACGGACCGGCTCGCGGCGGAAGGGCAGCGGATCCAGGGCGTCCAGTACTTCTCGGACCACGCGCCCCTGGGCACCGCCTGGCTGAACCGGCTGCAGGCGACGCCCTATCCGTTCGCCGTCGGCATTCCGCAGACCAGCACCGAGGACATCCTCGAACAGCGGCTCCACGAACTCGGCGGAAAGGTCGAGCGCGGCTGCACCCTGACCGCCCTCGACACCTCGGGGCCGCTGCCGGTGGCCCGCTTCACCCAGCCCGACGGCATCACCGAGGACATCACGGCCTCCTGGCTGGTGGGCGCCGACGGGGCGCACAGCACCGTCCGCAAGCTGCTCGGCATCCCCTTCGACGGCGAGCGGCTCTCGGTGTGCTTCGCGATCACGGATGCCGAGCTGTCGGGGAACATCGCCCCCGACCTCGTCAGCTACTGCTACACCCCGCAGGGCAGCCTCGCGCTCGGCCCCGTGGGGGACGGCGTGCAGCGGGTCGCCGTCAGCGTGCCGCCGGAGACCGCGGGCGAGGAGCCCGGCCGCGAGTTCTTCCAGCGCATCGTCAGCGAACGCGGCCCCGGTGGCGTCGAGTTGGGCGAGCTGCGGTTCAGCACCACCTTCCACGTCAACATCCGCACGGCCGAGTACTTCCGCTCCGGACGCTGCTTCCTGGCCGGCGACGCCGCGCACATCATGAGCCCGGCCGGTGCGCAGGGCATGAACACCGGGCTGCAGGACGCCTTCAACCTCGGCTGGAAGCTGGCCGCCGTGGCCCGCGGCCGGATGGAGGAGTCCGCGCTCGACAGCTACGGCATCGAACGCCGGGCCGCGGCGCATGCGGTGACGCGTTCCACGTCGCTGCAGACCCGCTGGGGCTTCCTGCGGCACCCCGCACAGATCGCCCTGCGCGACGGGATCGTCCGCGCCGCCGACCGCACCGGAATGCTGCAGCGGCAACTGGCTCCCAAGATCGGGCAGATCGACGCCACCTACCGCCCCGAGACGGTCAAGGCCCCCCGCAACGGCCGCCTCGTGCCCGGCGACCGGGTGCCGGTGCTGCTCGGCGAGGGCGGCACCACCGGCACCTGGACGGCCGTGGCGCGCGACAACTGGACCGTCCTGCTGCACGTGGGCCGCAACCGGCCGCACAACTGGCACCTTACGGCTGCCGCCGTGCGCCGGGAGGCCGGGGGTCTGGCGGAGGTGGTCGAGACCCCCAGCCAGTCCCACGGGCCGGTCGCTGCGGCCTTCGGGCCCCGGCCGGTCGCCGCGGTCGTCCGTCCGGACGGTCACCTGTACGCGACGCTGACCACGCTCCGCCCGGGCGAGCTCGCCGGCGTCCTGCGGGAGGCCCGTAGGGACCCGCGCCCACAGTAAGTTCCGTGCCCCGAAGGGGCGCGGGGCTGTTGCTCCCCCAGCTACCTCCCCCAGCTACCGCTGGGGGTGCCCCCAGGAGGTACCCCCAGCGGCTCCGCCGCGTGGGCGCGATCAGCCACGACGCGCCCGCAGTCGACGTTCCCGAGACCCCGGCCCCGTAAGGGGCGCGGGGAACTGCGCGACCAGCCACCGACGGCCTGCAGCCGGCGCACCACCCCAGGGGTCCGGGGCGAAGCCCCGGGAACCTCGACTGCGGGCGCGTCGTGGTTGCTCGCGCAGTTCCCCGCGCCCCTTACGGG
>NZ_JBSFWU010000192.1:0-6638 GCF_053594995.1 Streptomyces sp. NPDC002536 | reverse complement strand
CGTTGGTCAGTTCATGCCGCCGCACCATGCCTGGCTCCTGCCCAGAGCGGCAACAGATCCACCACCCGGGCAAGAGCCATCAGACACTGCCTAGGCCGTGTCCGGCGGATCTTGTGACTACTAGGCTGCGACGATGGAACGCGTAACCGATGTGCCCGAGCGCCTCGCCCGGTCTGCGGATCCGGCCCAGGTGAATGACTACGACAGTTTCGCCGAGGCGTACTCGGCGGAGAACGAGTGCAGCCTCGTGAATGCGTACTACGCGCGGCCCGCGATGCTGGACCTCGCCGGAGACGTGGCCGGCCGCCGGATCCTGGACGCCGGCTGCGGCTCCGGCCCCCTGTCCGCAGCACTGCGCGACCGCGGCGCCGTCGTCACCTGCATCGACACCAGCGCCAGGATGCTGGCACTGGCCAAGCGACGGCTCGGTGACGACGCGGACGTGCACCAGGTCGACCTTCGCGACCGCTTGCCGTTCGACGATGGCGCGTTCGACGACGTGGTCTCTTCACTGGTCCTGCACTACCTGGAGGACTGGGGGCCGACGCTGGCCGAATTGCGGCGCGTGCTCAGGCCCGGCGGCCGACTGATCGCGTCGGTGGACCACCCGTTCGTGGCCTACACGATCCAGGAACCGCGGCCCAACTACTTCGCAACCACCAGCTATACCTTCGACTGGACGTTCGGCGGGCAGACCGTCCCGATGAAGTTCTGGCGCAAGCCGTTGCACGCGATGACCGACGCCTTCACCACCGCCGGCTTCCGCCTTTCCACCATCAGCGAACCGCAGCCCGACCCGGCCGCCCGTGAACTCTTCCCCGACGGCTTCCACGGCCTTTCGGCCAAACCCTGCTTCCTGTTCTTCGTTGCCGAGGTACCGCCTTCGGCCACCGGCTCGGACGACTGACGAGTCACGGATCACGAGCGGAGCCAGAGTCGGATCGAGGCGACGATGACGGCGCCGTGGAAGACGTGGGCGCCAGTCGATCCGTCCTTCGGCGTCAGCACCGGCCAGGACGGCCTGGAGGATCCGATCCCAGGTCCCGTCCGCGGACCAGCGGCGATGGCGCTCGTACACCGTCTTCCAGTTCCCGAACCGCTCCGGCAGGTCCCGCCACGGGACACCAGTGCGGATCCGGAACAGAATCCCGTTGATCAACCTCCGGTGATCGCTCCATCGCCCGCCCCGGCGACCCGGCTTCGGCAGATGCCGTGCGAATCGCGCCCGCTCATCGTCCGTCAGATCGCCCCGCACCACGAGCAGAACGACGCTCCAGGGGCCGGACGGTCAGATGATCCGCCGGACAGGCCTTAGCCCGCCCTCCGAACACCTGAGGGCGGACGCGCGGGTCGCCGATCCCTTGGGTCCTCGCTCGGATACCGGCCGGGCGGGGGCCCTATCCTCATGCCCTGGGCGGCCTCTACTACGCGCCCAAGAGCATGCCCGGCCAGCGTACCGGCCCCGGCGCCGTCGCACTACCGAATCACCATGCCCGCCCGGCGCCGTCCCCGCACCCGCTACCGTCCTCGCATGACGAACCACGGCGACACCGGCCACTCCACGCCCCCCGCCCAGCCGTCACAGGACGTGCAGGGCGACACTCCAACACCCGGACAGGACGACGACGGTGGCTTTGCCCGCAGCTCGTCCGAGCACCGGCCAGGGCTCTGGCAGCGGCTGAAGGCCGCGTGGAACGGGGAGATCTAGCGCTGCGACCGACAGCTGGCCGTTCGGCCGACGGCTGGGCGCTCTTTCCAGCCGTGACCGGCCGCAGTACCGTCCGACCGTGCTCGCCCGCTCCCACACCACCGCGCCGCCGGGGTGGAGCCGCTGGCTCGTGCCGCCCGCCGCGCTGTCCGTCCATCTCGCCATCGGCCAGGTCTACGCCTGGAGCGTCTTCAAACCGCCGCTGGAGTCCTCGCTCGGTCTCTCCGGCACCGCCTCCGCGCTGCCGTTCCAGGTGGCGATCGTGATGCTCGGCCTCTCCGCCGCCTTCGGCGGCACGCTCGTCGAACGGCACGGCCCGCGCCGGTCGATGCTCGTCTCGGCCGTCTGCTTCTCGTCCGGCTTCCTGGTCGCCGCCCTCGGCGCGGCCACCCGCCAGTACGCGCTCGTCGTGGCCGGCTACGGCCTCCTCGGCGGCATCGGCCTGGGCATCGGCTACATCTCGCCGGTCTCGACGCTCATCCGGTGGTTCCCCGACCGCCCCGGCATGGCCACCGGCATCGCCATCATGGGCTTCGGCGGCGGCGCCCTCATCGCCTCCCCCTGGTCGGCCGCGCTGCTGTCGGCGTTCGGCGCGGACGCGCCGGGGATCGCGCGGACCTTCCTCGTGATGGGCCTCGCCTACGCCGTCTTCATGACCCTCGGCGTCCTGCTGGTCCGCACCCCGCCCGGCTCCTGGCAGCCGCCGGGGGCCGCGGCCGCGCCGCGCCCCCTGGTCACCACCGCGCGGGTGTCGGCCCGCAACGCCCTGCGCACCCCGCAGTTCTGGTGCCTGTGGGTCGTGCTGTGCACGAACGTGACCGCGGGCATCGGCATCCTCGAGAAGGCCGCGCCGATGATCACGGACTTCTTCGCCGCTTCCTCCGCACCGGTCGGCACCGCCGCTGCCGCGGGCTTCGTCGGCCTGCTCTCGCTCGCCAACATGCTGGGCCGGATCGCCTGGTCCTCCGCCTCCGACCTGACCGGCCGCAAGAACGCCTACCGCCTCTACCTGGGCGCAGGAGCCCTGATGTACCTGCTCCTCGCCCTGTCCGGCGGCTCCTCCAAGCTCCTGTTCATCGTCTGCACCGCCGTCGTCCTCTCCTTCTACGGCGGCGGCTTCGCCACCGTCCCCGCCTACCTCAAGGACCTCTTCGGCACGCACCAGGTCGGCGCGATCCACGGACGGCTGCTCACCGCCTGGTCCACCGCGGGGATCCTCGGCCCGCTCATCGTCAACGCCATTGCCGACGCGGGGAAGTCCGCGGGCCGCACCGGGCCCGCCCTCTACACCCCGTCGTTCGCCGTCATGATCGGGCTGCTGGCCGTGGGCTTCGCGGCCAACGAGTGCGTCCGCCCGGTCCACCCGCGCCACCACGAACCGCCCGACGACGACGGACGGCCCGCTGCCCTGGAGGACGAGGGGGTGGCCCCGTGACAACCTCCCGCAAGGTGCTGCTGGTGTTCGCCTGGCTGTGGGTGGGCGCCCCGTTCGCGTACGGAGTGTACGAACTCGTCCTCAAGTTGCGGCAGTTGTTCGCCTGATGGCCGTCTGATGACCGTCGCCGCGTGACGGGAGTGGGCCCTTCTGCTGCCGCGGCCCGGCCGGTCGTGCAGCGTCGAGGCCCCGGCCGATCCCGCGGACGCCGCGGTCCGCTCCGCGACGTCCGGCGGCGACGACGGCGGCGATTACCCTGCGAAAAGCTGCACAGCGTCGCCCCGTACCTGCGCCGCTGCCGCTGAGCCCTTGCGGCTCCTTGACGCGCCGCCGGCCGCGAACCGGAAGCCGTGGGACCGCGGTGCAGGTATGTTCGGCTCGTCCACCCGCGCACGGCCCACGGAAGGCCCGCTCATGCTCCCGCAGAAGCCCGCCCTGCGCCCGGTCGTCTGGCAGCCGCCGGGTCGTCCCCCGCGCTCGGGCGTCAAGGCCAGCCGTCCGCCGCTGCCGCGAGTGCGCCGGCTGCCGCTGGGCGGGAAGGCGCCGGAGGACGTCCGGGTCGACGCCGCGGGCCGGGTGCTGACCGGGGTGGAGGACGGGCGGGTGCTGAGCGTGGACCCGGTCAGCGGGCAGGTGTCCACGGTCACCGACACCGGCGGCCGGCCGCTCGGTCTGTGCCCGCTGCCCGACGGGCGGTTGCTGGTGTGCGACGCGGAGCGGGGGCTGCTGCGCACGGACCCCGCCTCGGGGCGCACCGAGACGCTGCTGCGCGAGGCGGCCGGGCGGCCGCTGACGGTGTGCAGCAATGTCGTGGCGGCCCCGGACGGCACCTTGTACGTCAGCGACGCCAGCCGGCTGCCGTTGGAGCACTGGATGGGCGATCTGCTGGAGCACACGGGCAGCGGGCGGCTGATCCGGTACGAGCCCGGTGCGGGCACCGCCGAAGTGGTGCTCGACGGGCTGCAGTTCGCGAACGGCGTGGCGCTGGCCCTCGACGGCTCGTTCGTCGTGGTCGCCGAGACCGGCGCCTACCGGCTGACGCGGCTGTGGCTGACGGGCCCGAAGACGGGGCGGCGCGAGCTGTTCGCCGAGCTTCCGGGTTTCCCGGACAACGTCTCCACCGGGCCCGGCGGTCTGATCTGGGTGGCCATGACCGGTCCGCGGGAGCCGCTGCTCGACCTGCTGCACCGCACCCCTCCCGGCCTGCGCCGCGCGCTGTGGAAGCTGCCGACCGCCCTGTTCCCCGGGCCCCGCCCGACGGCGTGGGTCATGGCCCTGGACGCCGACGGGCGCGTGGTGCACGACCTCCAGCGCCCGGCGGACGGCTACCGCTTCGTCACCAGCGTGTGCGAACACGACGGCGTGCTGTACCTGGGGAGCCTGGTCGAGTCGTCCCTGGGCGTCGCCGGGCCGGTGCCGCAGCCCTGACAAGCCGGGCTCTTCGGGGCGTTCACACCCCGCGTCACCATCGCTCAACGATCATCTCACCGTTCCTTCGCGAATCGTTCACGGAACGTCCAGCACCGCTCAGCAAGCTGTCCGGCGACCATTACGCACCAGTAAGTGCGTGCCGGACCTTCGTCGTTGCGGCACGCCACGTTGCTGACCGATCGTCAGGAGACGCGGCATGCCCGCATACAGCAGACGGCACTTCCTCACCGGTACCGCGGCTGCGGCGGCCGCCACGGCCCTTTCGCTGGGCAGCAGCCGGTTCGCGTCTGCGGCCGCCCTCGACCGCGCCGTGGCCGCCACCGCCGCCCGCGCCGTCCGCACCGCGGGCACCACCCTCGAACAGGCCGCCACGGCGACGGGCAGCGGCCCGTACAAGCGCCTCCGGTCCGGGCCGGGCTGGCCGCTGGTGGTGCGCACCGAGCTCGCCCAGGCGGCCCCGGCGCGCGACGGGCGGCGCACCGCGCTGGCGTCCTTCGTACAGTTCACCGACCTGCACCTGGCGGACACCGAGTCCCCCGTGCGCTTCGAGTACCTGGCCCGCTACCTGGACAGCGCGCACCGCCCCCAGGAGGCGCTCACCGTGCGCGGGGCCTCCTCCCTCGTCGAGCGGGTCAACGCGCTGCCCGGCGGCCCGTTCACGGGGAGCCCGTTCTCCCTCGTGATGGCGACCGGCGACAACACCGACAACCACGAGCAGGTCGAACTCGACTGGTACCTCACGGTGATGAGCGGCGGCGAGATCACCCCGAACAGCGGCGACCCCCGCCGCTACGAGGGCGTGCAGAACTCCGGCAGCGCGCTCTACTGGAACCCCGAGGCGTCCTTCCAGGACGGCTACAAGGCCAAGGGCTTCCCGGAGATACCCGGCTTCCTCTCCGCGGCGGGACGGTCCTTCAAGGCGCCCGGCCTGCGCACCCCGTGGTACAGCACCATCGGCAACCACGACGACAGCATCGAGGGCACCCTTCCCGACCTCGGCCTGCTGCACTCGCTCTACACCGGCGACCGCAAGCTGGAGGGGATCGACGACACCGAGGCGGCCAAGCTGGCCGACGCCCTGCGCAACGACCCCGCCGCGGCCGTCCTCCACCTCGCCAAGCTGCTCAAGAGCGGCGGCCCGGTGCGGCACGTCACACCCGACCCGCAGCGCGCCCCCTTCACCCCGGCCGAGTTCGCCAAGGCCCACCTCGACCCCGCCCGCACCGGACCCGGCCCGGTGGGCCACGGCTTCACCGACTCCGCGGTCGACAGCAAGCAGCTGTACTACACCTTCCCGATATCCGACGGCGTCCTGGGCATCAGCCTGGACACCACCAACCCGGCCGGCTGGGCGGACGGTTCGCTCGGGACCGCGCAGCTGAGGTGGCTGGAGTCCGTCCTGCAGTCCCGCAGCAGCCGCTGGTACGACGCCGACGGCCGCGTCGTGCGGGGCGGGGGGTCCGACGAGCTGGTCGTGATCTTCAGCCATCACACCAGCGGCAGCATGGGCAACCTGCTGCCCGATCCGCACCACCCCTTCGAGAAGCGGCACAACGGCAACGAGGTGGTGGCCCTGCTGCAGGGCTACCCGAACGTCGTCGCCTGGGTCAACGGCCACACCCACGAGAACCGGATCCTCGCCCACGGCCACGCGACGCCCGAGCGCGCCTTCTGGGAGATCAACACCGCGTCCCACGTCGACTTCCCGCAGCACGCCCGCATCATCGAGATCGCCGACAACGGCGACGGCACGCTGTCGCTGTTCACCACGCTGGTGGAGTCGGCCGCCCCCTACGCGACCGACTTCGGCGACACCTCCGACGCGGGCCTCGCCGCGCTGTACCGGGAGCTGTCCTTCAACGACCCGTATGCCACCCCGGCGAAGAAGCTCGGCGCCGCGGCCGACCACAACACCGAACTGCTGCTGGCCAAGCCCTAGCGCCCCGTCAGGGGCGCGGGGAACTGCGCGACCAGCCACGACGCGCCCGCAGTCGAGGTACCCGGGGCTGCGCCCCGGACCCCTGGGGGGGTGCGGCGACAGATCGGAAGAGCGTGGTGGAGGGG
>NZ_JBSFWU010000191.1:0-6896 GCF_053594995.1 Streptomyces sp. NPDC002536 | reverse complement strand
CTGTCATCACGTAGAATTCCTCCCATGGCCAGGTGGGAGCCGAACGCACGCGGACGGCTGGCAACAGCCGCGTTGGAGCTCTACAGCGAGCGCGGTTTCGAGCAGACCACCGTGGCGGAGATCGCCCAACGGGCCGGGCTCACCGAGCGGACCTTCTTCCGTCACTACGCCGACAAGCGCGAGGTGCTGTTCGCCGGAGCCCCCGCGATGCGGGAGCTCTTCGTGCAGGCTGTCGCCGACGCCCCGCGGTCCGCAGCACTGGTCGACGTGCTGCTGGCGGGGTTTGACGCGGTCTGCGAGATGTTCGCCGGCCGGCGCGAGGTCGCACGCCGGCGGCAGAGCGTGATCACGGCGAACGCGCATCTCCAGGAGCGCGAGCTGATCAAGCTCGCCAGGCTGTCGGCCGCACTCACCGAAGCCCTGCACCGGCGCGGCGTCACCGAGCCGACCGCGACCCTGACCGCCGAGGCGGGCATCGTCGTCTTCAAAGTCGGCTTCGAACGCTGGATCGCACCGGACGAACAGCGCGAGATGCCGCAACTGATGCGCGAGACACTGGACGAGCTCAGGGCCCTGGCCACGGGCAACCAATGAGCGGAGGCGAGGCGAGCAGGCCGAGCCGCGGGGCTGACGCGGTGGGCCGGCGACCAGGTGCTCGCGCCGTCGGGACGGCCGTCACGGGGTGGCCGGGCCAGGCGAGTTGGGCAACACTCACGTCCGCATAGGCGGGCCTTGACGAGGAGTGAGCAACGTGGCTGAGCGTCGACAGCAGAGGGAAGCCGCATCAGCCGCCGACTTGGGCGGGCAGAGCATTGACGGCGGTTTCGATGTCATCGTGTGCGGCGCTGGCCCGGCCGGTTCGACGGTCGCGGGGATGCTTGCCGCTGACGAGGACCTGCGGGTGCTGCTCCTGGAGGCGGGCCCCGACGACGCCGACGAGCGGGT
Source organism: Streptomyces sp. NPDC002536 (assembly GCF_053594995.1). Classification (NCBI taxonomy): domain Bacteria; kingdom Bacillati; phylum Actinomycetota; class Actinomycetes; order Kitasatosporales; family Streptomycetaceae; genus Streptomyces; species Streptomyces sp. NPDC002536. The sequence goes on along the minus strand of NZ_JBSFWU010000191.1, from coordinate 5,951 downwards.
GTCCGACCCCGACCGGTGGCTCGAGAATCTCGGCAGCGAACGCGACTGGGGCTACGTGACCGAGCCGGGCGCCCGGATCGACCACCGGCGCCTGCCGTACTCGATGGGCCGGGGGCTCGGCGGCGGTTCGAGCATCAATGCCGGGGCCTGGTCGCGCGGCCATCGACACGACTGGGAGGACCTCGCCGCACGCTGCGGGGACCCCCGGTGGGGCTACCGTTCGACGCTCGGCGTCTACCGCGAGCTGGAGACCTGGCGCGGCGAGCCCGACCCCGAACGGCGGGGCACCGCAGGGCCGATGCACATCCAGCCCGCGCAGCCGTTGCACCCGTTCTTCTCGGCGATGCTGGCGGGGGCCGAGTCGGCGGGGCTCGACCGCTACGACAGCCCGAACGGGGAACTCGCAGAGCGGGGCAGTGGCTGCGCCGTCCGGGACGAGTTCGCCGAGGACGGCAAGCGGCGCTCGCCCTACCGTGCGCTGGTCGCTCCACGGCGACACCAGCGCAACCTGACGGTGCTCACACGGACGCTGGTCACCCGGGTCGTGTTCGAGCGCAACCGCGCGGTCGGTGTCGAGGCCGTGTCGGAGGGCCGCCTCGTCCGCTTCCGCGCCACGCGCGAAGTGGTGCTCAGCCTCGGGGCGGTACAGACACCCAAGATCCTCATGCAGTCGGGCATCGGGCCTGCCCGGCACCTCGAGTCGCTCGGCATCGGCGTCCTCCAGGATCTGCCCGGTGTGGGCGCCAACCTCGACGACCACCTGCTGTTCGGCTGCGTATGGGAGACCGGCGCGCGGGAGATGCCCCCGCCGACGCGCGCCCAGGCCGTGTGCTTCTGGGGTACCGACGGCCACGCCGAGTCGCCGAAGTTCTTCATGTACGCCGGTGCGATCGCGTTCATGAGCCCGGAAGCGGAGGCACGGTACGGCAGGCCGGAGTCCGCCTTCACCCTCCTGCCCGGCATGCGCCTGCGGTCGCGCGGATCGGTCCGGCTCGCCGATGCCGACCCGGCGAGCGCTCCCGTGATCGAGACCGGCTACTTCGACGAGCCCGACGACCTCCGTGACGCCGTCGAGGCGTACCGGTTCGCCGAGGAGATCGCCCACGCGGAGGCGATGCGCCCCTACCGCGGCTCCCGGGCGATCCCCGGGGGTGGCTCCGACGCCGAGGTCGCCGCCTACATCCGCACGGCGGCCACCACGTACTGGCATCAGTGCGGAACGGCCCGGATCGGCACTGACGGCGACGCTGTCGTCGATGCCGAGCTGCGTGTCAGGGGCGTGGAGAACCTGCGCGTCGCCGATGCATCGGTGCTGCCCCGTGTGACCTCCGGGAACACCATGGCCCCGTGCGTGGTCGTCGGACACCGTGCGGCCGGCCTCATCCGCGGTTGAGTGCCGGGGTCGGGGCCGGGGCGATGTGCGCGTCATGGCCCGGGCGGTTCCCGAGCGGGGCAGTCCGTTGACGACCAGGCAGGGCGGTTGAGGAAGACGCCGATCAGTCCGGCGGATTCGGCGCGGTGGGTGCTCACGACTCCTCGGTGCCGGCCTGCGTACGGCCTGGGGTATCCGCGTCAACGATCTGCCAACCTTTTGGCAACACCGGAGCGTGATGGTGGTCCTGCGCACTTCGGCGCACCGATCGTCCGGCAGGCCACACGGTCCATCGGATCCCCCCAGGAGCACCACCATGAAACTCACCGCTTTCAAGCGGCGGACCGCCCGCACGCTCGCCGTCCTCGGCGCCACCGCCGCAGCGGCCGGCCTCGTCGGCACCGGCCAGGCCTACGCCGTCACCCCCCACCAGCTCAAGCTGTGCAACAACTCCGGCCCGGCGCCGCAGGGAGCCGTCGCGGTCCAGGTGCACCTCACGGACCGGCAGGCCTACACCAACGTGGTCAAGTCCGGCACGTGTACCACGTTCAACCTGACCGGCAACGGCGGCGAGCACGGCGCCATCTGGGTCATACCCCAGTGGAATTGCGACTCCTCCGTTCCGACCTGCTTCGGGTGGGTGCCGAAGGACGGGGAGACCAGCGGCCGCAGCATCGGCATTTGGGACCCCAAGGGCACGGACATCACGCTCACCAGCCCCTACACGTACACCCAGAAGTAGCCCCGGTCACCCCGCAGGCTGCGGGCTCATACGGGTCGGCGCCCCTGAGAGCGCCCCTCGCCCGCTGATCCACGAAGATCCGCCGGACAGGCCCCGGCACTGCAACCGCACTGCCCGGCCTCGCAGCACATCGGGCCGTCCGGCATTCCGTCCCCCACCGTTCCGGCGGAGCCCGCTGACGCCGTCCCGGCTCGCTCACGAGGCAAGCTCACGCTTGGCCTTGGCCGGCTCGGCGGCCTGCGGCAGGAGGTCCAGCCGGTGGTGTTCTTCGCGTACGGCTCGCCTGCGCAGAACACCACCGGCCCACCGCCCAAGAAGTTGACCGATTACCCGGCGCTCTCTCGGGTGAGGAACTCGTCGATGGCTGTCGCGATCTCCTCGGCGTGGGTCTCCAGGGCGAAGTGGCCGGTGTCGAGGAGGCGGACGACGGCGTTGGGGAGGTCGCGCTTGAACGCCTCGGCGCCGGCGGGCAGGAAGAACGGGTCGTTCCTGCCCCATACAGCCAGGAACGGCGGCTGGTGCTGCCGGAAGTACTCCTGGAAGGCCTGGTAGAGCGCGACATTGGTGCGGTAGTCGCCGAAGAGATCCAGTTGAATCTCGTCGGCGCCGGGGCGCGCCAGGTACGCGTCGTCAAGTGTCATGCCGTCCGGGGAGACCGCAGTCGGATCGGCTGTACCGTGCGTGTACTGCCAGCGGGTGGTGCCGGGCGACAGGAAGCTGCGCAGCGCGTCGCGGTTGGCCGGCGACCGGTCCTGCCAGTAGGCACGGATCGGGTCCCAGCCCTCGCTCAGGCCTTCCTCGTAGGCGTTGCCGTTCTGCGAGACGATCGCGGTGATCCGCTCCGGGTGCTTGACCGCTATCCGGAAACCGGTCGGCGCGCCGTAGTCGAAGACGTAGAGCGCGAAGCGGTCCAGGCCGATCACCTCGGTGAAGCGGTCGATGACGCCCGCGATGTGCTCGAAGGTGTAGTCGAAGTCGTTGCGCGGCGGCATGTCGGACTGGCCGAAACCGGGCAGGTCGGGGGCCACGAGGCGGAACCGTCCGGCCAAGCGCGGGATGAGGTCGCGAAACATGTGGCTTGCGCTCGGGAAGCCGTGCAGCAGTAGCAGTGTCGGGGCGTCGGCGGGACCGGCCTCGCGGTAGAAGATGCTCAGGCCGTCGACGTCTGCCGAGCGGTAGGCGATGGAGGTCATGGCACGGAGCGCCGATGGCGGACACCGGAGTCGCTGCTGCTGCCGATCGGGCAGGCGCTGGCGGGGGTCGTCAGCCAGGAGGACTTCACGAACGTCAAGGCCTGCCAGGGGTCGGCCTGCACACTGCTGTTCGCTGACCGTACCCGGAGCCGGGCTCGCCGCTGGTGCAGTATGGCGACCTGCGGCAACCGCGCGAAGCAAGAAGCTCACCGAAGCCGCGCCAAGGCACCACGCTGAGGCCGGCAACCTCCCCTGGAGCACCGCTGGTTCCGTGGCCGCCTGGTGGCCACCGTCCTGGCTCCGTCGGGGCGGGGGGCGACAGCCGTTAGCAGTAAGCCCTTTGAGCGGGCGCTGGACCACCTTCAGGGGCGGTGGTGCAGCCGCGGAAGCAGGGTCGTCCACTCGACGTCGCACTGCAACAGACTGCATCCACAGCATGCTGCGCGAGTCCGAGAACCGATCACCGGCCACGAAAAACCGGGAAGAGTCATCATCCGGACAGGTCTGTTGGCGCCCAGACTGTTTTCAGCGGAACAGGGCAGGCTCCAAGAGCATGGGCTGGATTGATTGTTCCAGGGGGAATCATGCCGGACGGCGAGGCGAACACGGCGCGAGGCAGTGCGGCCCACGGCAGGAGTTCGGAATCCGTAGTCGGCGTAGTCGACCGGGCAACCGACTCCTGCGGGGCCTATAGCGAAGCGCCGCCGACGATGTCCGCGACCTGGCCAGATACCTGAACACCACGGTCGCGCCCACCTGGCGCGTCGGCCGGGACACCGCGCTCCGCGGCGAGGCGGACATCCTGGTGTCCGGTACGCGCCGAAGAGCCGGTTCTCGGCCGCCTGTTGTCGCACGGTAGCGAGGTGATGGCCACCGGCGGCCTGCCGAAGGCCGTCCGGGGCAACGCGCAATGCACTGCGCTCGACAGGATGCTCCAGAACGCCAATCCAGGGCTGTGAACACTGCCTTCCGTCGAATTTGGTCACAGGCACTGGACGGGCCCCGAGTGAGTTCCTTCGTCTTCAAAGACCCCGCGACACTCCCGACAGGCCGTTTGATCTTTGAAGGGATCGGCTCCGTGTACTACGCAGTCCTTGGACCGCTCTGCTTGGTCGCCAACGGTGAGACCCGATCCATAAGGTCCCGTAACTCGTCCGTCATCCTGACCACGCTCCTCGTGAATGTGGGAAACGTCGTCACTGTTGACGACCTCATCAGCGAGGTGTGGGTCCGGCCGCCACGGCGAGCACGCGACGCGATTTACGTGAACATCTCCAAGCTGCGCCAAAAACTTGGCGAGTCGGCACAGGGCAGTGTTTTGCAGAGTCAGTTCCCGGGCTATGTCATGCGGCTCCACGACGAGCAACTCGATCTGCAGTTGTTCCATCGCCATCGGATCGAAGGGCACCGTCTCATGGCGAACGGTGACTACAAGACGGCCGTAGGCGCCTGGAAAGCCGGGCTTTCTCTCTGCCGAGGCACCCCCCTCGGCGGGGTTTACTCGGGGCCGATCCTCGGAAGTTTCAACTCGTGGCTGCAGCAGTCGCGCGCGGACTGCATCGAGCTGACCGCCTGGTCACAGCTTCGCGCAGGCCAGTGCCACTCAGCGATCGACTTCCTCTCCCAGTACGTGACGCAGTATCCGTTGAACGAGATCTTGTACCAGCAGCTCATGCTTGCATTTTATTTGTCGCGCCATCGCGCCCAATCGCTCGGAGTGTTCCAAAGGGCCTGCCGGATACTCGGCGACGAACTCGGTGTCGGTCCCAGCCGGGACCTGCAGATGATGCAGGACATCGTTCTGGCCGACGATTCCGTACGGGCAGAGCACGTACTTTCGTCTGCCGTGGCATCGGAAGTCAACAGCCTGCGACCGTCAGGTGAGCTCTGGTGCCGGAGTACTTCTGCCGGTTAGCGCGCACAACTGGTGGCTGTCGGATCCGACTTGTCGAGTCACTCCGGCGGTGCAACTGCGCCGGCCTCACGGACAGGAAAGGAAGACTGTGCCCGCCTTCCCCCTTCGCGCTGCTCCCATGGCACGGTGAGGACCCCGGACGTGAGCTCGCTGCTGCTCGCCCTCGCCGCCCTCGTCCTCGTCTGCCAGGTGATGGCGGCCCTCGCGCGCCGCCTCGGCCAGCCCTCCGTCGTCGGAGAGATAGTCGGTGGCCTGCTCCTCGGCCCCACCCTGTTCGGGGGCCGGGTCACCGACACGCTCTTCCCGGCCGACACCCGCTCGCTGCTCGGCGCGTTCGCGAACGTCGGTGTGGCGCTGTTCATGTTCCTGGTGGGCCTCGAGTTCGATCCACGTGTCGTGCGTCGGAGCGCGGGCATGATGGGCCGGCTCTGCGCCGGGTCGCTCGTGGTGCCGTTCGGGCTCGGAGCGTTGCTCGCGTTCCGACTGCTCGGCGATCACCCGAGCCGGGAGCCGGTGGTGTTCGTGGTGTTCCTCGGCACGGCCATGGCCGTGACCGCCTTCCCCGTGCTCGCCCGGATCATCGTCTTCGGTCTCGTCGTACCCCGCACCGGGCTGCGGGGGGGGGGGGGGGGGGGCCGGGGAAGACGGGGCACCAGGTTTCCACCCCCATGGGCGAACTGGTGGGTTTCCGGCTGGGGGGGGGGGGGGGCAACCGCCGCGGGGTCAACG
>NZ_JBSFWU010000190.1:0-6899 GCF_053594995.1 Streptomyces sp. NPDC002536 | reverse complement strand
CCTTACGGGGCCGGGGCGCCCCGGCCCCGTAAGGGGCGCGGGGAACTGCGCGAGCAACCACAGCCGGACCCGCACCCGAAGAACCGGGCCTCAGCCCCCGGAGGGGATCCCCTTCCCGTAGTCCACCGTCTCCCCCTTCGCCGGAGGCGAAAGGGCGAAGTCCTTGCCCCAGTCGCCCAGTTCCAGCTGGCCCGCACCACCCGCCCGTTGCACGCGCAGCGGATACGGTTCACCTGCGAGCGAGACGTCGAGCGTTCCGCCGCTGCCCTTGCTGCCGCCGTTGACGCGGATCGTGGGGACGCCGCCCACCTTGCCGTGTTCCCCGCGGCTCGGGGTGCCGTGCAGCCCGAGCAGGCCGTCCAGCAGGGCGTCCTTCTCGGTGAAGCCCCGCAGCTGCGGGTACGACGGGTCCGCGGCCGGCACCTTGACGTACTTGCCCTCCAGCTTGGCCGAGGCCGAGGCGGCACCCTTGGACCAGAACGCGGCGGGCGCCTTCAGGTAGAGGTCGTCCCCGGTGCGCAGCAGCTCGAAGGCGCCGGCCCCGGTGTCGGACGAGGAGACCCGGCCCGTGCCGCCGTTCTTCTTCAGCCGCATGTCGATGCGGTACGTGCGGCCCTGGCTGACGACGTTGCCGAACAGGTGCACCGCGTCCGCGGACCGCGCCGCGGACCGCGTCTTCTGCTGGATGGCGGCGGCGCCCAGCTTGCCCACGCCGTTCGTCCCCGCGTCGGGGTCCTCCTTGCCGCCGCAGGCCGTGAGCGCCGTGGAGAGCACGGCGCACAGCGCCGCCGCGAGGGCCGCGTTCCGGGTTCGCACGTCTGCTCTGCCTCCTGTGACCGGCGGGAGTACGGCAGCGGCAGCGTACCCGGGCCCGAACGGAACGGAAGCCCCGAGTCCGTACGGCCGCTTCCCCACGGCGGGAAGAAGCCGGTCACGTTAGCCTGAACCGGACACGAGAGGAGGTGCGCAGCATGGCAGCAGGCGCCCCCCGGGTGTTCGTCTCGCATCTTTCGGGCGTGGCCGTCTTCGACCCGAACGGGGACCAGGTCGGCCGGGTGCGCGATCTCGTGGCGATGCTGCGCGTGGGCGGCCGGCCGCCGCGCGTCCTCGGACTGGTCGTGGAGGTCGTCAGCCGACGGCGGATCTTCCTGCCCATGACCCGGGTGACCGGGGTGGAGTCCGGCCAGGTCATCACGACCGGAGTGATCAACATGCGGCGCTTCGAGCAGCGCCCGACCGAGACCCTCGTCCTCGGCGAACTGCTGGACCGGCGGGTGCGCCTGGTGGACGGGGACGAGGAGGTGACGGTGCTGGACGTGTCCATCACCCAGTTGCCGGCCCGCCGCGACTGGGAGATCGACAAGGTCTTCGTCCGCCGCGGCAAGGGCGGCGCGCTGCGCCGCAAGGGCGAGACGCTGACCGTCGAGTGGTCAGCCGTCACCGGCTTCTCGCTCGAGGAGCACGGGCAGGGCGCCGAGAACCTGCTGGCCACCTTCGAGCGGCTGCGCCCCGCCGACCTCGCCAACGTCCTGCACCACCTCTCGCCCAAACGCCGGTCCGAGGTGGCCGCGGCCCTCGACGACGACCGGCTGGCGGACGTCCTGGAGGAGCTGCCGGAGGACGACCAGATCGAGATCCTGGGCAAGCTCCAGGAGGAGCGCGCCGCCGACGTCCTGGAGGCGATGGACCCCGACGACGCGGCCGACCTGCTCTCCGAGCTGCCCGAGGACGACAAGGAGCGGCTGCTGACGCTGATGCAGCCGGGCGACGCGGCGGACGTGCGGCGGCTGCTGGCCTACGAGGAGCGGACCGCGGGCGGGCTGATGACGACCGAGCCGATCGTGCTGCGCCCGGACGCGACCGTGGCCGACGCCCTGGCCCGGGTCCGCAACCCCGACCTCTCCCCCGCGCTCGCCGCGCAGGTCTACGTCTGCCGGCCGCCGGACGAGACGCCGACGGGCAAGTACCTGGGCACCGTGCACTTCCAACGGCTGCTGCGGGACCCGCCGTTCACGCTCGTCGGCTCGATCACCGACACCGACCTGCGGCCCCTGGCGCCGGACACCCCGCTGCCCGCCGTCACCAGCTACCTGGCCACGTACAACATGGTCGCCGCGCCCGTCGTGGACGAGGGCGGCGCGCTGCTGGGCGCTGTCACCGTCGACGACGTCCTGGACCACCTGCTGCCCGAGGACTGGCGCGAGACGGAACTGCACCACGGCGCGCTGGGCATGAGCGACATCCGGGAGGCCGCCCATGGCAAGCCGTGACCGCGGCCGCGACGCCGTGCCGACCGGGGCGGGGCTGCGCCCCGACCGGTCCGCCGAACGCGTGAAGACGGAGTCGGCGGCCGTCCACCCGCACGGCCATCCCCATCCGCGCGCCCGGCTGGACGTACCGCGGGTGAAGCGGCGCGGCTGGCTGCCGGAGTACGACCCGGAGGCCTTCGGCCGGCTCTCGGAGCGGATCGCCCGGTTCCTGGGCACCGGACGCTTCATCGTCTGGATGACGGTCGTCATCATCGTCTGGCTGGTGTGGAACACCACGGTCCCGCACCATCTGCGGTTCGACCCCTACCCGTTCATCTTCCTGACGCTCGTGCTGTCCCTGCAGGCCTCGTACGCAGCACCGCTGATCCTGCTCGCGCAGAACCGCCAGGACGACCGCGACCGGGTCAACCTGGAGCAGGACCGCAAGCAGAACGAGCGGTCCATCGCCGACACCGAGTACCTGACCCGGGAGATCGCGGGGCTGCGCATGGGCCTCGGCGAGGTGGCGACGCGGGACTGGATCCGCTCGGAGTTCCAGGACCTGGTCAGGGAGCTGGAACAGCGGCGTGTATTCCCTCGGGAGAGTGAGGAAGCCGACCGCTGAAGGCCTTTCCCCGGGCGCCCTGCCGGGCCGTACCATCAGACCTATGGCTACCGAAACGAACGGATCGTCTCCAGATCAGGACGCGATCCGCGCCGCGCTCGCGACGGTGAACGACCCCGAGATCCAGCGCCCCATCACCGAGCTGGGGATGGTCAAATCGGTGGAGATCGCGGCGGACGGTGCGGTTGCGGTAGCCGTCTACCTGACGGTCGCCGGCTGCCCCATGCGGGACAAGATCACCTCGCTGGTGCAGGAGGCGGTCGGCCGCGTCGCGGGCGTCACGGGCGTCACCGTCGAGCTGGACGTGATGAGCGACGAGCAGCGCCGCGAGCTCGCCGCCTCGCTGCGCGGCGGACAGGCCGAGCGCGAGGTCCCGTTCGCCAAGCCCGGCTCGCTGACCCGGGTGTACGCGGTGGCCTCCGGCAAGGGCGGCGTCGGCAAGTCCTCGGTGACGGTCAACCTGGCGGCGGCCATGGCCGCGGACGGGCTGAAGGTCGGCGTCGTGGACGCGGACATCTACGGCCACTCCGTGCCGCGCATGCTGGGCGCCGACGGCCGGCCCACCCAGGTCGAGAACATGATCATGCCGCCGTCGGCGAACGGTGTGAAGGTCATCTCGATCGGCATGTTCACCCCGGGCAACGCCCCGGTCGTCTGGCGCGGCCCGATGCTGCACCGCGCGCTGCAGCAGTTCCTCGCGGACGTCTACTGGGGCGACCTGGACGTGCTGCTGCTGGACCTGCCGCCGGGCACCGGCGACATCGCCATCTCCGTCGCCCAGCTGGTGCCCAACGCCGAGATCCTGGTCGTGACGACGCCTCAGCAGGCCGCGGCCGAGGTGGCCGAGCGGGCCGGTTCGATCGCCGTGCAGACGCACCAGAAGATCGTCGGCGTCGTGGAGAACATGTCCGGGCTGCCGTGCCCGCACTGCGACGAGATGGTCGACGTGTTCGGCACGGGCGGCGGCCAGGTGGTCGCCGACGGGCTGACCCGCACCACGGGCACCAATGTCCCGGTGCTGGGCTCGATCCCGATCGACGTCCGGCTGCGCGAGGGCGGCGACGAGGGCAAGCCCGTCGTGCTGACCGACCCGGAGTCGCCCGCGGGCAGCGCGCTGCGGGCCATCGCGGGCAAGCTGGGCGGCCGCCAGCGCGGGCTGTCCGGCATGTCGCTGGGCATCACGCCGCGCAACAAGTTCTGACGGCACGGACAGCGGTAAGGGGCGGCCTCCCTTGAGGCCGCCCCTTACCGTTCCGCGTACGCCGTGATGTCCTTGATCACCGAGAAGCCCATGCCGTACGCGCTCATCCCCCGGCCGTACGCACCCAGATGGACGCCGCCCTCCTCGGGCGAGCCGGCCAGCACCCAGCCGTACTCGGACTCCCGGTAGCGGAACTCCGTCGGCACCCCGTCCACCGGCAGCGAGAGCGTCGTCCAGGGGGCCTCGTCGAGGTGGTCGGCCAGCTCCCAGGCGAGGGCCGTCTGCTGGTCGAGCCAGTCCTGCCGCAGGGCCCGCTCCATCTGCGCGGGCCAGGTGCACGACAGCAGGCCCGAACCCGCCAGCCAGGCGGCCGAGGAGACCGAGGTGGCCTCCAGCACGCCCGTGCCGTCGGCGCTGCGCCGCACCGGGCGGCCCGCGACGGTCACCACGACGGCGAAGCGGCGGCGCTCCGCCCCGGGGACGGCGCGCCCGGTGCGCAGCAGCGAGGGCTCCTCGCCGTGGCCCGTGGAGCCGTGCTCCACGGCGCCGTCGGCGGCGGCGCCGACCTGCATCAGCCAGCGCCGGCCCGTATGGGCCTCGTCCAGGCCGTACCAGGGGAAGGCCGCCATCAGATAGCCGTCGACCGGGCGCCGGGTGCCGGACGCACCCTGCGGGCCGTCGTCGGCCGAACCGGTGCCCTGTGCCACTGCCCGACTCGTCGTCTCCATCTGCGCCGCGCCTCCTCGTAGCCCCGTCGACCGGGACGCCTGCCCACCGCGGGCGGCTGCTCCCAAACAAAGGGAGGATAGCCACCTGCGTCAATGGGGCCCCGGATGCGCGAGTTAGGGGGTGTCCGGCGGCAGCGCCCCGTGAGGGGCGCGGGGAACTGCGCGACCGGCCCCGACGCACCCGCAGCCGAGGTTCTCGGGGCTGCGCCCCGGACCCCCGGGGTAGTGGGTCGACTGCGGGTCGGCGGTGGCTGGTCGCGCAGTTCCCCGCGCCCCTCACGGGGCGCGAAGATCCGCCGGACAGGCCTAGGTGGCGTCGGCGTCGAAGGGGGGCCGTTCGCCCGGCTGGAGGCGCTCCTGCGGCTTGTGGAGGTCGGGCTTCTTCGTCAGGTCGGGGCCGCCCGCGGCGGCGGGGACGTCCGTGCGGCCGTGCACCGCGTCGGTGATCTCGCCCATCTCGGACTTGAAGTCGAAGCCGTTGCGGATCTCCTTCAGCCCCAGCTCCTCGTTGTCCATCACGTGCTTGCGGACGAACGTCTTGGGGTGCAGGTCCTGGAACTCGAAGTCCTTGAACTCCGGGCCGAGCTCGGAGCGAATGTCCTGCTTGGCGTTGTCGGAGAACTCCCGGATCTTGCGCAGCGTGCGCGACACATCCTGGATCATCTTCGGCAGCTTGTCCGGGCCGAAGATGAGCACCGCAAGGACGACGAGCGAGACCAGCTCGAGGGGTCCTATGTCGAGCACGTTGCAGCTCCTTGATGCGTCGGTGGCCGAGGATGCAGGCCGCCTATCACGGTACCTGGCCGGAAGAGGTGGGTGGGAGACGCCTCGGCCAACAACAGGCCAAAGGCCGGGGCAGGGGCCGACGGGTCAGCCGGAGCCGGCCGAGCCCAGGGTCAGCGCGGCCGTGTGCGCGCGGCCGTCGCGCTCGACGGTGAGCCGGAGGCGGTCGCCGGGGCGGTGGCTGCGGACCTTGATGATCAGCTCCTGGCCGTTGTGCACCCGGACCCCGTCCACCGCCGCGATCACGTCGCCGGCCCGGATGCCCGCCTTGTCGCCGGGGCCGCCGGGGGTGACGGGCGGGCCGTCCGCGCCCTTGGCGTTCACCCGGGCGCCGTCACCCGTGTAGGCCATGTCGAGGGTCACCCCGATGACCGCATGGGTGGCACGGCCGGTGTTGATGAGCTCCTCGGCGACGCGCCTGGCCTGGTTGACGGGGATGGCGAAGCCGAGGCCTATGCTGCCGCCCTGCGCGCCGCCGCTCTGCCCGGGCTCGCCGGCGGCGCCGCCCGCGGAGCGGATGGCGCTGTTGATGCCGACGACCCGGCCCGCGGAGTCCATCAGGGGGCCGCCGGAGTTGCCGGGGTTGATCGCGGCGTCGGTCTGCAGGGCGTCGACGTAGCTGATGTCGGTGCCCTCCTGCTTCCCGCCCGCGGTGATCGGGCGCTCCTTGGCGCTGATGATCCCCGTGGTGACGGTGCCCGGGAGGTCGAAGGGGGCGCCGATGGCGACGACGGAGTCGCCGACGCGGACGGAGTCGGAGTTGCCCAGCGGCAGCGGGGTGAGGCCGGACACGCCGGACACCTTGATGACGGCCAGGTCGTAGCCGCTGTCCCGGCCGACGACGGTGGCCCTGGCGGTCTGGCCGCCGTTGAACGTCACCGTGATGGATCCGCTCTGCCCCGCGGGCTGCACCACGTGGTTGTTGGTGAGGATGTGGCCCTGCTTGTCGAGGACGAATCCGGTGCCGGTGCCGCTCTCGCCGCTGCCGCTCACGTGGAGGGTGACCACGCCCGGCAGGGCCCGGGCGGCGATCCAGGAGACGCTGCCGGGCGCCCGGTCGGCGGGCCGGTCGCCGGCGGCCGTCTGCGGCAGGTTCAGGGTGCGCCCGAAGCCGTCCCGCTGGAGCCAGGCCCCGACGCCACCGCCGACGGCTCCCGCGACGAGCGCCACGAGCACGGCCCCGCCGACGATCCGCCGGCGGCGGGCCGAGGGCCCGGCGGCGGACCGCTGCTCGGGCACGACGGCCCAGGGGTCGTACCGCCACGGCCCGGGCTCCGGCCCCGTGAGGGGCGCGGGGAACTGCGCGACCGGCC
>NZ_JBSFWU010000189.1:0-6918 GCF_053594995.1 Streptomyces sp. NPDC002536 | reverse complement strand
AAGGGGCAGATCTTCGTGAAGGGTGAGGTCATCAAGACCGTGCCGGAGTCGAAGATCGTCGAGACCCTCATCGAAGAGGCGCTGAAGCTCGCCGAACAGATGGAGAAGGACGGCATCGCCTCCGGCGAGCCCGAGGTCAGCGTCGGCTGACGCTCCCCCCACGCGTACCGGTGCCCCGCCCTCGTGGCGGGGCACCGCCATATCCGTACACAAGGGAGGTGCACGGAGGAGACGGGAGGTACAGTTCCAGGACCTGTTTCCCCTGGCCTCCGGCCCTGCGACGGTGAGGCAACCCCAGAAGTGCTGACGACGACCACCACCAAGGTCCTGGAGCCCGGCGAGCTCGACGCCGCACTGGCCGTGCTCGACCGCGACCCCGTCGCCAACGCCTTCGTCGCAGCCCGTGTCCGCATCGCCGGGCTCGACCCCTGGCGGCTCGGCGGCGAGATGTGGGGCTGGTACGCGGGCGGCCGCCTGGAGTCCATGTGCTATGCGGGCGCCAACCTCGTCCCCATCGGCGCCGGACCCGAGGCCGTACGGGCCTTCGCCGACCGCGCCCGCCGGGCCGGCCGCCGCTGCTCCTCGATCGTCGGCCCCGCGGGCCCGACCGCCGGGCTCTGGTCGCTCCTCGAACCCCACTGGGGCCCGGCCCGCGAGGTCCGCGCCTGTCAGCCGCTGATGGTCGCCCGCGGCATGCCCGCCGGGATCGCGCCCGATCCGCTGGTGCGCCGCGTCCGCCGGGACGAGATGGACGCCGTCATGCCGGCGTGCGTGGCCATGTTCACCGAGGAGGTCGGGGTCTCCCCGCTCGCCGGGGACGGCGGCCTGCTCTACCAGGCCCGCGTCGCCGAACTCGTCGGCTCCGGGCGCTCGTTCGCCCGCTTCGAGAACGGCCGGGTGGTCTTCAAGGCCGAGATCGGCGCCGCCACGCCCCAGGCCTGCCAGATCCAGGGCGTGTGGGTGGCCCCCGAACACCGCGGGCGGGGACTGTCCGTGCCGGGCATGGCCGCCGTGCTGCAGTACGCGCTGCGCGAGGTCGCGCCCGTGGTGAGCCTGTACGTCAACGACTACAACACGGCGGCCCGGGCCGCGTACCGGCGTGTGGGCTTCGAGGAAGTCGGCGCGTTCATGAGCGTGCTCTTCTGACCGCAGGTCCCGGGCCGTACGGGCGGGTAGCCTCCCGGACATGGATGACATCGCGGTCGGACCGCTCGACCTCGCCGCGCGGGTGGACGACGCGCTGGCCGTACAGGCGGTCGCCTTCGGCCTCAGCGCCGAAGAGGTCGGCGTACGGCGCCACATTGTGCTCAGGCACCTCACCTGCCCCGGTGCGCGTGCTCTGGGGGCCACCACCGGGGACGGCCGGCTGGTGGGCTTCGTCTACGGCATGCCGAACGACCGCGCCCACTGGTGGTCGACGATCGTCGAACCGTACCTGCGGGCGACCGGGTACGAGAACTGGCTCGACGACTCGTTCGTCATCACCGAGCTCCATGTGCACCCGGCGTTCCAGAACCGGCGGATCGGGCGGACTCTGATCACGTCCATCACGGCGGACGCCGACGAGCCGCGGTCGATCCTCTCCGCGGTCGACCGGGAGAGCCCGGCGCGGGCGCTGTACCGGAAGCTGGGGTATCAGGATCTGGCGCGGCAGGTGCATTTTCCCAGCGCGCCGATGCCGTACGCGGTGATGGGGGCGGAGTTGCCGCTGCTGGGGTGAGGGGGGTGCCCTGCGGGTGCGGGTCTGCTGTGGTTGCTCGCGCAGTTCCCCGCGCCCCTTCGGGGCGCGTTACAGCAACCCCGCGAACTCCAGCAGCAGTTCACCCTGCGCCCGCCGCCCCGCGGCGATCTCACGCACCCCGGCCTCCGCCGCGCGGAAGACGGCCCACCCCCGCAACCGCTCCCGGTCGACGTCCAGGGAGTCGGCCAGCTTCGCCACCCGGCGCCGCGCGGCGGCCGCGGCCCCCGGTGAGGCCAGGAGGGTGTCGAGCCGGTCCCGTACCAGCCATGCCACGTCGTACGCGCGCTCGCCGACCACCGGCCGCGGTGCGACCGCGAGCCACGGCGCCCGGTCCCCGGCGAGGACGCTGCCCTGCTCGAACTCGCCGTGCAGCAGCACCGGATCCTCGCCGGCCTCCCCGGAGGCCAGCGCCTCGCGCAGCTCCAGCGCCTCGTCCACCACCGCCCAGGGTTCCTCGCAGAGCTCCCGCAGGCCGCCCGCCAGGGCTCCCGTGTGCTCGGCGACGCTCGCGAAGGGGTGGCCGGCCGGCGGCGGCACCCACAGCCGCTGCAGCGTCGCCGCGGCCTCCAGCTGCGCCTTCGGCTCCGCCAGCGACCGCAGGCTCACCTCACCGTGCAGCCGTTCCAGCAGCAGCACTCCGGCCGCGGGGTCCGCGTCCAGGACCTGTACCGCGCAGCGGCCGTCCCAGTGGACGAGGGCCGCGTGTTCGCGGACGGGCGTGCCGTCCGGCACGCCGAGCTTGAGCGCGGCGGGCGTGCCGTCGGCCCGGTGCACCAGGACGACCAGACTCGCCCGTCCGCCCGGGGTCCGTACCCGTTCGGGCGTCAACTCCCAGCGCTCCAGATACTCCTGAACGGTGATCGGCAGCCGGGCCAGCCACTGCTGCGCCGCCTCCCCGTACGCGGGGTCGGAGCTCAGGGTGCGAACCAGCCGCTCCGGCGGTTCGAGGCGGTCGTGCACGTTTGCCATCCCTGGGCTGTCCTTTTCGTCTTCGCTGGTCAGGCCCGCTCGGCGAGCCCAGGGAAGGCTACGCTGCCGCCCCGCCAGCGCGCCTCGCGCACCGCCGCCTCGCGCAGTGCCGCCGCCGCCTCGGCCCGCAGGGAGCCGTCGGCGGCGCGGACGAGATCGGCGTAGACGCCCGCGACCCGGCTCTCCAGCCCGGTCGCGAGCCGCACCGCTTCCTGCGCGTCCTGCACGGGGAAGGGGAGCGCGTACGCGGCGGACGCCGCCTGCGGGGTGCCGCCGAGGCCGCGCACGGCGCGGTCCATGGCGTCCCGCCGGGCGCGGTGCGCGTCGTAGGCCTCCCGGGCCTCCGCGGCACGGGACTCCTCGACGCGGCTGCCGACCACCCCGTACCCGTACACGGCGGCGTGCTCGGCCGCGAGCGCGGCCTGGGCCGCTTCGAGCGCGGTCACGCCGCACCACCTCCGGAGCCGAGCAGGTAGGCGTGGGCCGCGCCGGCCGCGGCGACGGAGGCGAGCAGCCGGGCGAGTTCGGGCGGGGCCCCGGCGAGCGCGGTGGTCCGGGCGTCCGCGGTGCGCCGCTCCGCGTCGGCGAGGGCGGCCAGCGCGGCCTTCTCGTCCGCGGGGGCCTGCACCCGGGGGGCGGGCGCGGAAGCAGAGGCGGAAGGGGCCAGCTGCGGCCCGAACACCTCGGCGTGCCGGGCCACTTCGGCCCGCAGCGGGCGCAGCCGCGCCGCCAGCCCCGCATGGGCGGCGATCGTCGCGTCGTACCGCTCCAGCAGCGCCGCGGAATCGCGTCCCGCGCGTATCCGCAGCTGCTCCGCGGCCGAGGAGTGCTCGGCGCCGGGGCTGCCGGAGCAGCCGCCCAGCAGCGCGGCGGCGCCCCCGGTCAGCAGGGCCGCGGCACCCCCCGCCAGTACCCTGCGTCTGTGCGGGCCGACTGCGCCTCGCGTCGTCGTCGTGAGCGGCACGGTCCTCATTTCCGGCTCGTACGGGGCTGATCACCGCACGCGAGCGTACCGGCGCGCGGCAGCACGGCCGTGGACCGGGCACCGAATCGTCAGTCGGCTGCCGGAACAGATAGGCTTTGACCTGACACGCGACTTTCCCACAACAGCACACGCGGCCGAGG
The DNA here is from genome assembly GCF_053594995.1 of Streptomyces sp. NPDC002536. Classification (NCBI taxonomy): domain Bacteria; kingdom Bacillati; phylum Actinomycetota; class Actinomycetes; order Kitasatosporales; family Streptomycetaceae; genus Streptomyces; species Streptomyces sp. NPDC002536. The sequence goes on along the minus strand of NZ_JBSFWU010000189.1, from coordinate 3,083 downwards.
AGTCACCCGGATGAGCACCACCCAGAGCGAGAGGCTGCGCGAGCTGCTGGCCCCTCTCGTCGACGCGCGAGAGCTGGATCTGGAAGAAGTCGAAGTGACTCCGGCCGGCAAGCGGCGTGTGCTGCGCATCGTGGTGGACTCCGAGGACGGCGTCCAGCTGGACGAGTGCGCGGAGCTGAGTCGCGAGGTCTCCGCGAAGCTCGACGAGACCGATGTCATGGGCGGCGCTCCGTACGTCCTGGAGGTCACCTCTCCCGGCGCCGACCGCCCCCTCACCCAGCACCGCCACTACGTCCGTGCCACGGGCCGCCTGATGAGGGCGCAGCTCACGGAGGGCGGTGAGCTCGTCGCACGGATCCTCTCCGTGGACGAGGACGGGCTCGATCTGGAGGTCCCGGGCGTGAAGGGCCGCAAGCCCACCGCCCGCAGGCTGGCCTTCGGCGAGATCGCCAAGGCGCGGGTGGAGATCGAGTTCAACCGCAAGGCCGCGGACAAGGCCGAAGAGACCGACGACATTCAAGAGGAGGCGTAGCCGTGGACATCGACATGAGCGCCCTGCGGGGTCTGGTGCGAGAGAAGGAGATCTCCTTCGACCTGCTGGTCGAGGCGATCGAGTCGGCCCTCCTCATCGCCTACCACCGCACCGAGGGAAGCCGCCGCCGGGCCCGCGTCGAGCTGGACCGGTCCTCCGGGCACGTGACGGTCTGGGCCAAGGAGGACCCGCAGGATCTCGAGGAGGGCGAGGAGCCCCGCGAGTTCGACGACACCCCGTCCGGTTTCGGCCGGATCGCCGCGACCACCGCGAAGCAGGTCATCCTCCAGCGTCTGCGCGACGCCGAGGACGAGATCACTTTCGGTGAGTTCGCCGGCCGCGAGGGCGATGTCGTCGCGGGCATCGTGCAGCAGGGCAAGGACCCGAAGAACGTCCTGGTGGACATCGGCAGGCTGGAAGCCATCCTGCCGGTCCAGGAGCAGGTGCCGGGCGAGGAGTACAAGCACGGCACCCGCCTGCGGACGTACGTCGTCCGGGTGGCCAAGGGTGTCCGCGGCCCGTCCGTGACCCTCTCGCGCACCCACCCCAACCTGGTGAAGAAGCTCTTCGCCATGGAGGTCCCGGAGATCGCGGACGGCTCGGTGGAGATCGCCGCCATCGCCCGCGAGGCCGGCCACCGCACCAAGATCGCGGTCCGGTCCACCCGGTCCGGCCTCAACGCCAAGGGCGCCTGCATCGGCCCCATGGGCGGCCGGGTGCGCGCGGTGATGGCCGAGCTGCACGGCGAGAAGATCGACATCGTCGACTGGTCGGACGACCCGGCCGAGCTCGTCGCGCACGCCCTGTCCCCCGCACGGGTGAGCAAGGTCGAGGTCGTGGACCTCGGGGCGCGCTCCGCACGGGTGACCGTGCCCGACTACCAGCTCTCCCTGGCCATCGGCAAGGAAGGGCAGAACGCCCGGCTCGCGGCGCGGCTGACCGGCTGGCGGATCGACATCCGCCCGGACACCGAGCAGCCGGCCGAGCAGGTCTGACGGCGGACGGAAGCAGCAGGGGGCGCACGATGCGCCCCCTGAGCCCGTCCCCGGGCCCGGAAAACTGGCCGATCTTGGCCGAAACGCATACGCGCGCGATCAGTGCCCCAAAGGGGTGAGGTCGGCGCGGGGAGGTAGACTTAACCAGTGTCTGGCCGGACGCATGCCCGCGCATGCCCTGAGCGCACCTGTGTGGGGTGCCGGGAGCGAGCGGCCAAGGGCCAACTGCTGCGGACCGTGGTGATCGAGGGCGTCGTCGTCCCCGACCCTCGCGGTACGCTGCCCGGCCGGGGTGCATCCGTGCATCCCACACCGGTCTGCCTCGATCTGGCGGTGCGCCGCCGGGCGTTCCCGAGGGCCTTCAAAAGCCCCGGGCCGCTCGACACCGCGGAGCTGTACCGGTACGTCGAACAGGCCGGCTGAACAGTCGGCAGCACCGCCAGGCAACACCGTAAGAAGAACGGCACGGGCGACCGTGCGGTCAGGTACCTCGCGAGTTGGAAGTAGGTCGAGATTGCGATGAGCACTCGATGAGTACGCGATGAGTACGCCCATGAAGTAGCGACGGTCCGGTGGACACCCCGGACCTAGAAGGAGCGAAGTGGCTAAGGTCCGGGTATACGAACTCGCCAAGGAGTTCGGAGTGGAGAGCAAGGTCGTCATGGCCAAGCTCCAAGAACTTGGTGAATTCGTCCGTTCGGCGTCCTCGACGATCGAGGCGCCGGTCGTCCGTAAACTGACTGATGCGCTGCAGGGTCCCGGCGGAGGCGCCGGCAAGCCCTCGGCAAAGCCCGCGGCGCCGCGCAAGGCTGCCGCGAAGCCGGGCGCACCCACTCCGGGTGCCCCGAAGCCCGCCGCCCCGGCCCCCAAGCCGGCCGCGGCCCCCACCCCCAAGCCCGCAGGTGCCGCGCCGACGCCCGGCCCGCGCCCGGGTCCCAAGCCCGCCCCGGCGGCTCCGGCCAAGCCCGCCCCGGTCACCCCGGTGCCCGCGGCGGAGTTCTCCGCGCCCGCCCCGGCCGCTCCCTCCCAGGAGCGTCCGGCCCAGGAGCGTCCGGCCGCACCGCGTCCCGGTGCCACGCCCGGCCCGCGCCCCGGCGCCCGTCCGGGTCCCGCCGGCCAGCGTGAGGGCGGCCGTCCCGGCGGCCCGCGTCCCGGTGCTCCGGGCGAGCGTGCCCCGCGTCCGGGTGGCCGTCCGGCCGGCCCGCGTCCGGGCAACAACCCCTTCACCTCCGGTGGCTCCACCGGCATGGCCCGTCCGCAGGCCCCCCGTCCGGGTGGCGCCCCGCGTCCGGGTGCTCCCGGCGCCCCCGGTGCTCCCCGTCCGCAGGGCGGTCCCGGCGGTGCCCCGCGCCCGCAGGGCCAGGGTCCCCGTCCGACCCCCGGCGGCATGCCGCGCCCGCAGGGCGCTCCCGGTGGCGCTCCGCGTCCCGGTGGTGCTCCCGGCGGCAACCGCCCGAACCCGGGCATGATGCCGCAGCGTCCGGCTGCCGGCCCGCGTCCGGGCCCCGGTGGCGGCGCTCGTGCCCTTGGGCAGCTGCGGCTGGACGCGCTCGAGG
>NZ_JBSFWU010000188.1:0-6922 GCF_053594995.1 Streptomyces sp. NPDC002536 | reverse complement strand
GGTAGGTGTCCCACCACAGCGTGGGGTCCGTCTGCCAGGAGGTGTCGCCCGCGGGGATGCCCTTGACGTCGACCACCTGGAACGGGTTGACGTGCTCCGCCATGAGCACCGGTTCCTGCGCCCGCGTCACGGCCGACGCGAGCATCACGGCCGAGCAGCCCAGCTCCATCGCGAGCGCGGCGTCCGACGCCGTGCCCGCGCCCGCGTCCAGGATCACGGGGACGGCCGCCCGCTCGGTGATCAGCTGGAAGTTGTGCGGGTTGCGGATGCCCAGGCCGGAGCCGATGGGCGAGCCCAGCGGCATGATCGCGGCACAGCCGACGTCCTCCAGCTTGCGGGCCAGCACCGGGTCGTCGTTGGTGTACGGCAGCACGGTGAAGCCGTCGTCCACCAGGATCTCGGCGGCGTCCAGGAGCTCGATGGGGTCGGGCAGCAGGGTGCGTTCGTCGGCGATCACCTCCAGCTTGACCCAGTCCGTGCCCAGCGCCTCCCGGGCCAGCCGGGCGGTCAGGACGGCCTCGCCCGCGGTGAAGCAGCCCGCCGTGTTCGGCAGCACCCGGATGTCGTGCCGTTCCAGGAGGGACAGCACCGAGCCCTGCACGGTCGCGTCCAGCCGCCGCATGGCGACCGTGGTCAGCTCGGTGCCGGAGGCGAGCAGGGCGCGTTCGAGCACGTCCAGGCTGGGCGCACCTCCCGTGCCCATGATCAGGCGGGAGGTGAAGGGGATGTCGGCGATGGTGAGCAGATCGTCTGCCATCGGTGCTGATCAGCCTCCCTGCACTGCGGTGAGGACCTCGACCCGGTCGCCGTCGGCGAGCGGGGTGGCCGGCCACTGGCCGCGCGGGACGACGGCCTCGTTGACGGCGGCGGCGACCCCGCCGGGGGCGGTGGTCAGGGTGGCCACCAGCCCGTCCAGCGCGGTGCCCGCGGGCAGTTCGCGGTGCTCGCCGTTGACGCTGACCCGGACGGTGGCGGCGCGGGTGTTCCCGCCGGTGGTGGTCATGCGGACTGCTCCTGGAGTGCGGGGGCGAAGCGCCGGGGGGAGAAGGGGACGGCCTCGTCGGGCAGCCGTCCGGCGGTCAGCACCTCGGCCATCACGTCGCCGGTGAGCGGCGTGAGCAGCACGCCGTTGCGGTGGTGGCCGGTGGCCGCGAGCAGGCCCGGCAGCACGGTGGGGCCGAGCAGCGGGGCGTTGTCGGGGGAGCCGGGGCGCAGGCCGGCGCGGGTCTCCACGAGCGGCAGCTCCGTGATGCCCGGTACGAGTTCGTGGGCGTCGCGCAGCAGTTCGTAGACGCCGCCCGCGGTGACGGTGGTGTCCCAGCCGAGCTCCTCCGACGTCGCGCCGAGGACCAGTTCGCCGTTCTCGCGCGGCACCAGGTACACGTGCCCGCCGCGCACGACGGCCCGCACCGTGCGGGAGAGGAAGGGCGCACAGGCGTCCGGCACCCGCAGCCGCAGGATCTGGCCCTTGACGGGCCGCACCGGCGGCAGGGCCTCCTCCGGGAGGCCCGCGAGCCGCCCGCTGCCGCTGCCCGCGGCCAGCACGGTCTGCCCGGCGGAGATCCGGGTGCCGTCGGCGAGTTCGGCCCCGGCCGCCCGGTCCCCGGCGAGCAGCGCGCGGACGGCCTCGGCGCGGTGGAAGACCACCCCGGCGCGCTCACAGGCCGTCAGCAGCGCCCCGGCCAGCCGCCGCGGATCGGTCTGGTGGTCGCCGTCCACCCGCAGCCCGCCCTGCACCCCCGGCGCCAGCATGGGCTCCAGACGGCGGCACTCGCGCCCCGTCAGCCACTGCGAGTCCAGTCCGGACCGCTGCTGCAGGGCGTGCAGTTCGCGCAGGTGCGCCCGGTCGTCGGCGTCGAGCGCGACCGCGAGCGTGCCGCAGGCGCGGTAGCCGGTGTCCCGGCCGCTGGCCTCCTCCAGCTCCGCCGTGAAGGCCGGATAGCGGCGTGCGGAGGCCAGGTTGAGGGCGAGCAGCGCCTGCTCGCCGTAGTGCAGCTCGGTCACCGCGGCCAGCATCCCGGCCGCGACGAGGGTCGCGCCCGCGCCGCCGGGCGCGGGGTCGGCGACGGCCGTGCGCAGCCCGCGCTGGGCGGCCCGCCAGGCGGTGACCAGACCGATGAGACCGCCGCCTATGACGAGGACGTCGTACGTGGCCGTCGCCCTCGGGGGCGCGGTGGAGGACACATGCATGGGCATCCAGCCCCTCCCTTCGCCGGCATGACCCGGATCAGGTTCGTACGGTCGGAGGCCGTCCAGCCTCCCTCTCAGCCCGGTCCGTCCGGGCTCCCGCGAGTGCTTTGCAATGAGTCACCCTAGTACGCGCCGCCGACCGGTCGGAAGGGTGGCAGGGGGCTCGCGGGCGGCACCTGCCGTGACGCTGTGTCAGAGGTCTCGTCACCGGATGCTCCGGCTGACGCCGTCCGCCGCCCTACAGTGATCGGGTGAGCGAGCAGACGAAGACCGCAAGCGGCGGGCGCACCGTCGTCATCGTCGGTGCCGGCATGGCCGGGGTGCAGACCGCCGTCGCCCTGCGCGAGCAGGGCTGGGACGGGACGATCCGGCTGCTGGGCGCCGAGCCCCACGAGCCCTACGACCGGCCGCCGCTGTCCAAGGCCGTCCTGCTCGGCAAGGCCGAAGGGTCGGCCTTCGCGGTGGACTTCGGCTCCCTGGCCATCGACCTGCGCCTCGGCGTCGAGGCCACCGGGCTGCGGGCGGACGAGCACCTGCTGGAGACCACCGAGGGGCCGCTGCCCTACGACGTCCTGGTGATCGCCACCGGCGCCGACCCCGTCTCCCTCCCCGGCAGCGCCGGCCTGCCCGACGTGCACGTGCTGCGCACCCTGGACGACGCGGAGCGGCTGCGCCCGGTGCTGGCCGGGCAGCACGACGTCGTCGCCGTCGGGGCCGGCTGGATCGGCGCGGAGTTCGCCACGGCGGCGCGCGAGGCGGGCTGCCGGGTCACCGTGGTGGAGGCCGCGGACCGGCCGCTGGCGGGCGCGATGCCCGCCGAGGTCGCCGCCCACATGACCGACTGGTACGCCCAGGCCGGCGCCCGGCTGCTCACCGGCACCGGCGTGGCCGCCGTCGAGCCGGGCGCCGTGGTGCTCGCCGACGGCACCCGGCTGCCGGCCGACGCGGTGGTCGTCGGCATCGGCGCCCGCCCGGCGACCGGCTGGCTGGCCGGCTCGGGCGTCGCGCTCGCGAAGGACGGCTCCGTCGCCACCGACGACCGGCTGCGCACCTCGCTGCCCGACGTCTACGCGGTCGGCGACTGCTCCTCCTTCCCCTCCGCCCGGTACGGGGAGCGGCTGTTGGTGCACCACTGGGACAACGCCCTCCAGGGGCCGCGGACCGTCGCGGAGAACATCGTCCACGGCCCGGACGAGGCGCCGGTCTACGACCCGGTGCCGTACTTCTGGTCGGAGCAGTTCGGCCGGTTCGTCCAGTACGCGGGGCACCACGCCGCCGCCGACGAGATGGTCTGGCGCGGCGACCCCGACGGGGCCGCCTGGACGGTGTGCTGGCTGCGCTCGGGCGTCCTGGTCGCCCTGCTCGCCGTGGGCCGCCCGCGCGACCTGGCGCAGGGGCGGCGGCTCATCGAGCAGGGCGCCGTCCTCGACCGCGAGAAGGCCGTCGACGCGTCGGTGCCGCTGAAGACGGCGGTGCTTGCAGCGGCCCCGTAGGGGCGCGGGGAACTGCGCGACCAGCCACGGACAGCCCGCAGCCGACGCACTGTCCCGGGGTCCGGGGCGAAGCCCCGGGGAGGCGACGCGGACCCGGGTCGGGTCAACCCGGCTTCCGGCTGTCGGTCCCGGATGGCAGGCTTGTCCCTGTGACCGAGATTGACGAAAAGATTGATGCTCTCGTCCCCGCGTGGCTCAACCTCCCCGACATCGCCGAACAGCTCGGCGTCGAGGTGACGCGCGTGCGGCAGCTGGTCAAGGAGGGCCAGCTGATCGCCGTGCGCCGTGGTGAGAACCGAGTGCTCATGGTGCCCGCCGCCTTCATCGGCGAGGACAAGGTGGTCAAGGGCCTCGCCGGGACCCTGACCCTGCTGCGGGACGACGGCTTCAGCGACGAGGAAATGCTGGAGTGGCTCTTCACCCCGGACGACACCCTGCCCGGCACCCCGGCGCAGGCTCTGCGCGAGAATCGCGGCACGGAGGTGAAGCGCCGCGCCCAGGCGCTCGCCGTCTGACCGACCTCACACACACCGTCCGGCGTACGGGCGCGGGCCGCATCGGCCCGCGCCCGTACGGCGCAAGACCCGGGGGAGACACCCGAATGCCCGTCACCGCGCGCGAGCGGCTCGCCGACGCCCGGCTGTACCTGTGCACCGACGCGCGCAGGCGCCAGGGCGACCTGCCCGAGTTCCTGGACGTCGTGCTGGCGGCCGGGGTGGACATCGTCCAGCTGCGCGACAAGGGCATGGAGGCCGGCGAAGAGCTGGAGCACCTCGCGGTGTTCGCCGACGCCGCCCGCCGGCACGGCCGGCTCCTCGCGGTGAACGACCGCGCGGACGTCGCGCACGCCTCCCGCTCCGACGTGCTGCACCTGGGCCAGGGCGATCTGCCGGTGCCCGCGGCGCGGGCGATCCTCGGCGAGGACGTGCTCGTCGGCCGTTCCACCCACGCGGAGGCGGAGGTCGACGCCGCCGTCGCCGAGCCCGGCGTGGACTACTTCTGCACCGGCCCCTGCTGGCCGACCCCCACCAAGCCCGGCCGGTACGCCCCGGGCCTCTCCCTGGTGCGCTACGCGGCCTCGCTGGCGCCCGCCCGTCCCTGGTTCGCGATCGGCGGGATCGACGCGGGCAACCTGGACGAGGTGCTGGACGCGGGAGCCCGGCGGGTCGTGGTGGTACGGGCGATCACCGAGGCCGACGACCCGGGAGCCGCGACGGCGGAGCTCGCGCGGCGGATCCGGGACCGCGACGTGTGACCCCGGTGTCCACGGTGTGGACACTCGGCGCTGCTTCGCGGGGCGAAGCGGGCATATCGCAAATAGGGGTTTGGTGACCGCGCCCCCGCTGGTTAACTTGCCGGTATGGCCCTTGGCACTGCTTCCACCAGGACGGACCACGCACGGACTGTCCGTGAACTGCTCGCCTCCGGTGAGCGGTCGTACTCGTTCGAGTTCGCGGCACCGAAGAGCGAGAAGGGTGAGCGGACGCTGTGGAACGCCATCCGGCGCATCGAAGCCGTCGCCCCCACCTTCGTCTCCGTGACCTACGGCGCCGGCGGCTCCTCCCGTGAGGGCACCGTCCGGGCCACCGAGCGGATCGCGACCGACACCACGCTCACCCCGGTCGCCCATCTGACGGCCGTCAACCACTCCGTCGCCGAACTGCGCAATGTCATCGGCCAGTACGCCGACGTCGGCATCCGCAACATGCTCGCGCTGCGCGGCGATCCGCCCGGCGACCCCATGGGCGAGTGGGTGCGCCACCCCGACGGCATCCGCTACGCGGCCGACCTGGTGCAGCTCATCAAGGAGTCCGGCGACTTCTGCGTGGGCGTCGCGGCGTTCCCCGAGATGCACCCCCGCTCCACGGACTGGGAAACCGATGTCCGGTACTTCGTGGACAAATGCCGTGCGGGCGCCGACTTCGCCATCACCCAGATGTTCTTCTATCCGGAGGACTATCTGCGCCTCCGCGACCGGGTCGCGGCCGCGGGCTGTGACACTCCGATCATCCCGGAGATCATGCCGGTCACAAATGTGCGGCAGATCGAACGATTTGCTCAGCTCAGCAACGCCGCGTTCCCCCCGGCCCTGGCGGAGCGGATCCTCGCGGTGCAGGACGATCCGGCCGCTGTACGCTCGATCGGTATCGAGTACGCGACGGAGTTGTGTGCCCGGTTGATGGCCGAGGAGATTCCCGGGCTGCATTTCATTACCCTGAATCACTCCACGGCCACGTTGGAAATCTACGAGAACCTGGGACTGCACCAGCGGTCCTGACGGCCGACCGGTGAACGGCGGCCGGTGAGAGGGGCGTTAATGGGCTGGACGGTCCTCTACATCGCGTTCGGCATCGTCGCGCTGTGGCTGCTCGGCGAAGTGCTGCTGCAGTACAAGGCGCGGCTGCGCTGGCGGCTGCTCGCCTTCGCCGGATTCCTCGGCGTGGTCGCGGGCGTGGTCATCCCGTCGGTGGCGGTCATCGTCGTCGGCGCCCTCGCCTTCGCCGTGGGACAGACGTACGTGACGCTCTCGTTCCGGCGCGGCTTCGACAAGGGATGGGCGGTCCGGCGGCGTTCGGCCCCCGCGAAGGGGAAGAAGGGCGGGCGCCGCAGGGGCAAGGGGGAACGTTCAGCCGCCCCCGAACCGGCTCCGGCCGCCCCCGCTCCCGCTGCTGCGTTCGCCGCAGAGGAGACCCAGGCGTTCCCCGCGGCTGCCATGGACGACGCCGGCACGGCGGTGCTGATGCCCGACCTGCCGCTGCAGACGGCGCCCGATGCCGATGCGACGGCGGTGTACCCGGCGTACGGCGATGCCGGGCAGCAGCAACAGCAACAGCCGTATGCCTATGGGCACGAGCACGGGCAGGAACAGCAGTACGCCGCGTACTCCGACCCGTACATCGGCAACCGGCAGCAGACATACGGGACTTACGAGTCGTACGAGACACAGCAGGCGCCCTACGGGCAGCAGCAGTACGTGGCGGACGCCTACGCCCCGCAGCACTACGACACAGACACCCCGCCGGGCGGCGTGTGGGTGCCGCAGCAGCGCGACACGGAAACGCCTCCGGCGGGGGAACAGGGGTACGGCGGTCAGCAGTACCGGTACTGATCCCGGTGGCTTTGCGCCCCGTCAGGGGCGCGGGGAACTGCGCGATCAGCCACGACGCGCCCGCAGATGACGTGCGGCACCGTCCCGGGGGGTGGGGCCCCCCCCCCCGGGGGGTGTTTTGTTTTTTTAA
>NZ_JBSFWU010000187.1:0-6982 GCF_053594995.1 Streptomyces sp. NPDC002536 | reverse complement strand
CAGCCACCGACGGCCTGCAGCCGAAGCACCACCCCAGGGGTCCGGGGCGAAGCCCCGGGAACATCGACTGCGGGCGCGTCGTGGCCGATCGCGCAGTTCCCCGCGCCCCTTCGGGGCGCGAAGATCCGCCGGACACCCCTCCAGGCGCCTGGCATCCTTGGCAGGCGGGACCACGGGGCCACCGAGTGGGAGGACGGACGGAGATGACGGCCGAGACGGCGCAGACGTCACCACGACCCATGCGCGCGGACGCGCGGCGCAACTACGAGCGGCTGCTCGCCGAGGCCCGCACGGCCTTCACCGAGCACGGCACGGACGCCTCCCTCGAGGACATCGCCCGCCGCGCGGGTGTGGGCATCGGCACGCTCTACCGGCACTTCCCCAACCGCACGGCCCTGATGAGCGCCGTCTTCCAGGGCGAGCTGGACGGGCTGCTGGCACGCTCACGCGAGCTGCTGGCCTCCCCCGAGCCCTGCCGGGCCCTGGTGGCCTGGCTGCGGGCCATCGTGACGCACGCCAGCACCTACCGGGGCCTGTCCCGGGCCCTGATGGCCGCACAGAGCGACAAGGCCTCCGCCCTGTCCCGCTGCAGCCTGCCGCTGCGGGACGCGGGCAGCATGCTGCTGGCGCGGGCCCAGCAGGCCGGCGCGGTGCGCGGCGGCGTGGACATCGCCGACCTGATGCAGCTGACCAACGCCATTTCGCTGGCGGTCGAACAGTCCCCTGACGACCCCGAGTTGGCCGACCGGCTGCTGATGCTGACGCTCACGGGCCTGCGCCCGTAGGCCACCGTTGCGGCGGGCGGGAGATGCCGCCGCAACCCGGCCCGCTATCTCCGGCGGAGGTCCGCCACCCGTGCCGTCGGCGGCTGGTCGAGGGAGACCGCGCTGCGCAGCTGCGCCCCGGGCGGGCCGCCCTGCCCGGGGGCGTCCGGCCGGCCCGGGCCCAACGGGAGGCTGCGCCGCTGGCCCGGCAGCGGCGGCACATCCCGGCGGCGGGCCGGTACGGGGTCGCCCGGCACCCCTGCCGCCGAGCCCGACCCCGCGCCGGGCCCGGCGACCGAGATGTGCACGCCCTGGTCGGCGAGCGCCTGGAGCTCGGTGGCGGCACGGTCGTCGTGGGCGGGCGGCTCGTCGGTCACCAGCCGGGTGATGACGTCCGTCGGCACCGTCTGGAACATCGTGTCGGTGCCCAGCTTGGTGTGGTCGGCGAGCACGACCACCTCGGCCGCGGCCTGCACCAGCGCCCGGTCCACGCTCGCGGAGAGCATGTTGGACGTGGACAGCCCGCGCTCGGCGGTGAGACCGCTCCCGGACAGGAACGCTCTGCTCACCCGCAGCCCCTGCAGGGACTGCTCGGCCCCGCTGCCCACGAGGGCGTAGTTGGAGCCGCGCAGGGTGCCGCCGGTCATGACGACCTCGACCCGGTTGGCATGGGCCAGGGCCTGGGCGACGAGCAGGGAGTTGGTGACCACGGTGAGCCCCGGCACCCGGGCGAGCCGGCGGGCCAGCTCCTGGGTGGTGGTGCCGGCGCCGACGACGACGGCCTCGCCCTCCTCGACGAAGCTCGCCGCCAGATCGGCGATGGCCGTCTTCTCGGCGGTCGCTAGATGGGATTTCTGCGGGAAGCCGGACTCCCTGGTGAATCCGCCCGGCAGCACCGCACCGCCGTGCCGGCGGTCGAGCAGTCCTTCGGCCTCCAGAGCCCGCACGTCCCGCCGTACGGTCACTTCGGAGGTCTGGACGACGCGGGCGAGCTCACGGAGCGAAACCGCTCCGTTGGCCCGCACCATTTCGAGGATCAATTGACGACGTTCTGCAGCGAACACGAAACCGACAGTAACGCCAACGACCATCTGTTTTCAGCAGGTTGCAGCAATTAACGGAAGTTGTCCGCACTGCAACCCGGGAAGTGGTATGGGCCGTCACCGGCCCCGGTTCACGCCTCCCGCTGCGTCTTCCGCGTGTGCAGCTGCCGCGCCACCTCGGCGATCGAGCCGGAGAGCGAAGGGTAGACGGTGAAGGCGCTGGCGATCTGCTCCACGGTCAGGTTGTTGTCCACCGCGATCGAGATCGGGTGGATCAGCTCGCTGGCCCGCGGGGACACCACCACACCGCCCACCACGATGCCCGTGCCGGGGCGGCAGAACATCTTCACAAAACCGTCCCGGATGCCTTGCATCTTCGCGCGCGGATTGCGCAGCAACGGAAGTTTGACGACACGGGCGTCAATCAATCCGTTGTCGACGTCGGCCTGGGTGTACCCGACCGTCGCAATCTCCGGATCCGTAAATACGTTCGCGGATACCGTCTTGAGATTGAGCGGCGCCACCGCGTCGCCCAGGAAGTGGTACATCGCGATGCGGCCCTGCATCGCCGCCACGGACGCCAGCGCGAAGACCCCGGTGCAGTCACCGGCCGCGTAGACACCCGGCGCGCTGGTCCGCGAGACCTTGTCCGTCCAGATGTGGCCGGACTCCAGGAGCCGGACCCCGGCCTCCTCCAGTCCGATCCCGGCAGTATTGGGGATCGACCCGACGGCCATCAGGCAGTGCGTCCCGGTGATGACCCGGCCGTCGGCCAGGGTGACCTCCACCCGGTCCCCCACGCGCTTGGCCGACGCGGCGCGCGAGCGCGCCATCACGTTCATCCCGCGCCGCCGGAAGACGTCCTCCAGCACGGCGGCCGCGTCCGGGTCCTCGCCCGGCAGCACCCGGTCCCGCGAGGACACCAGCGTCACCTTCGAGCCCAGCGCCTGGTAGGCGCCCGCGAACTCGGCACCCGTGACACCCGAGCCGACCACGATGAGCTCCTCGGGGAGCTCCTCCAGGTCGTACACCTGCGTCCAGTTCAGGATCCGCTCGCCGTCCGGCAGCGCGTCCGGGATCTCCCGCGGGTGGGCACCCGTGGCGACCAGCACGGCGTCCGCGACCAGGGTCTCCTCGGTGCCGTCGGCGGCGCGCACCACGACCGTGCGCGACCCGTCGGGCTCCCGGTTCGGCTCCAGCCGCCCGCGCCCGCGCATCACCCGGCCGCCGGCCCGCGTGACCGACGCCGTGATGTCGTGGGACTGCGCCAGCGCGAGCCGCTTCACACGGCGGTTGACCTTGCCCAGGTCGACGCCGACGACCGTGCCGTCCTCGCCGTCGTCGACGGTGATCCCCAGCTCCTCGTACGAGGAGTCGAAGTTGGTCTTCACCTCGGCCGTCGCGATGAGAGTCTTCGAGGGCACGCAGTCGGTGAGCACCGACGCCCCGCCCAGACCGTCGCAGTCGACGACGGTCACCTCCGCGCCGAGCTGAGCGGCTACCAGCGCCGCTTCGTAGCCGCCGGGTCCGCCACCGATGATCACGATCCGAGTCACGTACTCCATTGTCCCGCACCCATTCGAAGTGACTCCTTCCGGGGCCCGGTTACCCGTCCGCAGCCCGTGTCCGAGCGAGGATCCGTGCGAGCTTCGGCAGAAAATTCCGTACGAACCTCCCTTCGAGACTGCCACCCCAAATGCCGTCCCGCCTCACTCCCGTACCCTCGGAACCATGTCGCTCTACGCCGCGTACGCCGGCAACCTCGATGCGCGGCTGATGTCCCGCCGCGCCCCGCACTCGCCGCTGCGCGGCACGGGCTGGCTCAACGGCTGGCGGCTGACGTTCGGCGGGGAACAGATGGGCTGGGAGGGCGCCCTCGCCACCATCGTCGAGGCCCCCCGCTCACAGGTCTTCGTCGCCCTCTACGACATCGCTCCGATGGACGAGGACTCGATGGACCGTTGGGAGGGTGTCGGCCTCGACATCTACCGCCGGATGCGGGTGCGGGTGCACACGCTGGACGGAGAGGAGCCGGCGTGGGTGTACGTCCTGAACGGCTACGAGGGCGGGCTGCCCTCGGCCCGCTATCTGGGCGAGATCGCCGACGCCGCCGAGTCGGCGGGGGCGCCGCACGACTATGTGATGGAGCTCCGCAAGCGGCCCTGCTGAACGAAGGGCCCCGGGGCGCGGCCCCGGGGCGCGGGCTTCGTCGCAAGGCACAAAGCAACAATTGGAACTCCGTAAGCGACGACATCTACGCGCGTAGGCATGGAGCGGTTACCCTCGTCGGCGTGAACGCATCAGTTACCCCCCAGACCGACCCGTACGCCGCGGCCGACGCCGCCGCCGCCCGCCTGCGCGAGCTCACGGGCGCCGAGACCCACGACGTCGCCCTGGTCATGGGCTCCGGATGGGTTCCCGCCACCGAGGCCCTCGGCACCCCCGAGGCCGAGTTCGCCGTCACCGAGCTCCCCGGCTTCTCCGCCGCCGCCGTCGCCGGCCACGCGGGCACCGTGCGCTCCTACAAGGTCAACGACAAGCGCGCGCTCGTCTTCCTCGGCCGCACGCACTACTACGAGGGCCGCGGCGTCGCCTCCGTCGTCCACGGCGTCCGCACCTCCGTCGCCGCGGGCTGCAAGACCGTCGTCCTCACCAACGGCTGCGGCGGCCTCCGCGAGGGCATGCGCCCGGGTCAGCCGGTGCTGATCAGCGACCACATCAACCTCACGGCGACCTCGCCGATCGTCGGCGCCAACTTCGTCGACCTCACCGACCTGTACTCGCCGCGGCTGCGCACCCTGTGCAAGGAGGTGGACCCGTCCCTCGAGGAGGGCGTCTACGTCCAGTTCCCCGGCCCGCACTACGAGACCCCGGCCGAGATCAGGATGATCCGCACCCTCGGCGCGGACCTGGTCGGCATGTCCACCACCCTCGAGGCCATCGCCGCCCGCGAGGCCGGCGCCGAGGTCCTGGGCATCTCCCTCGTGACGAACCTGGCCGCGGGCATGACCGGCGAGCCGCTCAACCACGAAGAGGTCCTGCAGGCCGGCCGCGACTCGGCCGTCCAGATGGGCGAGCTCCTCGCCAAGGTTCTGCCGCGCCTCTAGGCTTGCCGCCTTTTTGTCCCCTGGGGCGGTTCCACCACGGGTGGGACCGCCCCTTCCGGGCGTTCTGCGCCCGGACGTGCCCACGCACGTGAGGGGGTGCAGGGCGGGACGGGCCCCGGCAGGGGGCGTAAAGGACTATTTGTGGCTGTGAGGGGGCACCCCATGGGTGCCGCCGAGGCCACGAATAGTTCAGCCCCCAGAGGGGCCCGTCCCGCCCTGCACCCCCGCCCCACGCACCCCGCAACCACGACGCCCCGCAACCTCCGGAGGAACCCCGTGCAGCGAGACCTCATCGCCCAGGCCAGGACGTGGCTCGCCGAGGACCCCGACCCCGAGACCCGCGACGAGCTCGCCAAGCTCATCGACGCCGAGGACCTCGCCGAGCTCGGCGCCCGCTTCGCCGGCACCCTCCAGTTCGGCACCGCCGGCCTCCGCGGCGAACTCGGCGCCGGCCCCATGCGCATGAACCGCTCCGTCGTCATCCGCGCCGCCGCCGGCCTCGCCGGGTACCTGAAGAAGCAGGGCCACACCGGTGGCACGGTCGTCGTCGGCTACGACGCCCGCTACAAGAGCGCCGACTTCGCCCGCGACACCGCCGCCGTCATGGTCGGCGCCGGCCTCAGGGCCGTGGTCATGCCGCGCCCGCTGCCCACCCCCGTCCTCGCCTTCGCGATCCGCCACCTCGGCGCCGTCGCCGGCGTCGAGGTCACCGCCAGCCACAACCCGCCCCGGGACAACGGCTACAAGGTCTACCTCGGCGACGGCTCCCAGATCGTGCCCCCGGCAGACGCCGGCATCGCCGCCGAGATCGCGGCGGTCGCGAGCCTGAACGACGTGCCGCGCCCCGACGCCGGCTGGGAGACCCTCGTCGAGGACGACATCCTCGGCGCCTACCTGGCCCGCACCGACGCCGTCCTGACCGGCGGCTCCGCGCGTGACATCCGCGTCGTCTACACGCCCATGCACGGCGTCGGCCGCGACGTGCTGACCGCCGCCTTCGCCCGGGCCGGCTTCCCCGCCCCGGCCGTCGTCGCCGAGCAGGCCGAGCCGGACCCGGACTTCCCGACCGTCGCCTTCCCGAACCCCGAGGAGCCGGGCGCGATGGACCTGTCCTTCGCGACCGCCCGCGAGGCGGCGGCCCGCGGCGAGGCCCCGGACATCATCATCGCCAACGACCCCGACGCGGACCGCTGCGCGGTGGCCGTACCGGCGGACGACACCGTCGAGGGCTGGCGCATGCTGCGCGGCGACGAGGTGGGCGCCCTGCTGGCCGAGCACTTGGTGCACAAGAACGCCGCCGGGACGTTCGCGACGACGATCGTCTCGTCGTCGCTGCTCTCGCGGATCGCCGCCGCCGGCACCGGCACGCCCTACGAGGAGACCCTGACGGGCTTCAAGTGGCTCGCCCGGGTGGACGGCCTGCGCTACGCGTACGAGGAGGCGCTGGGCTACTGCGTCGACCCGGAGGGCGTGCGCGACAAGGACGGCATCACGGCCGCGCTGCTGATCGCCGAGCTGACCGCCGAGCTGAAGGAGCACGGCCGCACGCTGAGCGACCTGCTGGACGACCTCGCGGTCGAGCACGGGCTGCACGCCACCGACCAGCTGTCGGTGCGCGTCGAGGACCTGTCGGTCATCGCGTCGGCGATGCGGCGCCTGCGGGAGCAGCCGCCGGCGGTGCTGGCCGGGCTGCACGTGGTGTCGGCCGAGGACCTGAGCAAGGGTACGGAGTCGCTGCCGCCGACGGACGGCCTGCGGTACCACCTGGCCGGTGACGAGGCCGGACAGGTCTCCGGGGCCCGGGTGATCGTGCGACCGAGCGGCACGGAGCCGAAGCTGAAGTGCTACCTGGAGGTCGTGGTGCCGGTGGCGGATGCCGCTGCACTGGCCGGGGCCCGGGTGCACGGTGGTGAGGTGCTGGCCGCCATCAAGACGGACCTGGCGCGGGCCGCCGGGATCTGACCCCGTCAGGGGTGGGTCGGGTGCGGGGTGGGAGCGGGACGGGTCCTTCCGGGGACTGAACTTTTTACGGCGGTCTGTTCCACGCGAGGGTGCCCCGCCCTCTCGC
>NZ_JBSFWU010000186.1:0-7281 GCF_053594995.1 Streptomyces sp. NPDC002536 | reverse complement strand
GCAGCAACGGCGCGAGCCGGCGCAGGAGTGCGGCCGCCGCCTTGCCCGCGAGGCAGGCCAGGACGAGAAGGAGGGCACCCCCAGCGGTAGCTGGGGGAGCAACAGCCCCGCGCCCCTTACGGGGCCGGGGTGCACGCCCTAGTGGAAGGAGTGCTCCTCCGCGGGGTACGCACTGTCCACCACGTCCTGCGCGAACGCGCGCGCCGCGTCGCCCAGAACCTCGCGCAGGCGCGCGTACTGCTTCACGAACCGCGGTACGCGGCCCCCGTTCAGGCCCGCCATGTCCGTCCAGACCAGGACCTGCGCGTCGCACTCGGCCCCGGCGCCGATGCCGACCGTCGGGATGTGCAGGGTGCGCGTGACCTCCGCGGCCAGCTCGGCCGGGACGACCTCCAGGACGACGGCGAACGCCCCCGCGTCCTGGACGGCCTTCGCGTCGCGCAGCAGCTGCGCGGCCGCCTCCTCGCCGCGGCCCTGGACGGGGTAGCCGCCGAAGGCGTTGACGGACTGCGGGGTGAGGCCGATGTGGGCCATGACCGGGATGCCCGACTCGACGAGCAGCTCGATCTGGTGGGCCGAGCGCTCGCCGCCCTCCAGCTTGACCGCGCCGACGCCCGCCTCCTTCACCAGCCGGGTGGCGCTGCGCAGCGCCTGCACGGCGCCTTCCTGGTACGAACCGAACGGCAGGTCGCCGACGATCAGGGCGCGCTTGGTGCCCCGCACGACGGCGGCCGAGAGCATGGTGATCTCGTCCAGGGTGACCGGCACCGTGGACTCGTAGCCGAGGTGGCAGTTGCCCATGGAGTCGCCCACGAGCAGGACGGGGATGCCGGCCTCGTCGAAGACGGAGGCGGTCATCGCGTCGTAGGCGGTGAGCATGGGCCACTTCTCGCCGCGCTGCTTGGCGGCGGCGATGTCGCGGACGGTGATGCGCCGGGATGCGGTTCCGCCGTACAGCGCCTTGCTGCTGTCGGGGGCTTTCACGGCATGCGTCATGGCGATTGGCTCCTGTGAATCGTCTCGAGGCGCCCTGTCGGCGTCCCCGGATCACCTCCATGCTGACACGCCTCCCGGCGGCGGGGAACCCACCCCGGGAACAGTTGTTCGCGCGTAAAGGTTTTCCAATACGAGACGGATCCGTTTCGGAAGTAGCCTAGGGTGGTGAACATGGCGAATCCCCCCGACACAGCCCCCGTGCGCGCGGTCCCCGAGGCCGTCCACCGCAGGCGGTGGGCGATCCTCACGGTGCTGCTGTTCAGCCTGCTGGTGGTGGTGCTGGACAACTCGATCCTCAACGTGGCGATGAAGACCATCGCCTCACCCGCCCCGACCGGACTGGGGGCCACGCAGAGCGAGTTGGAGTGGGCGATCAACGCCTACACGCTCGTCTTCGCCGGAATACTGTTCACCGCCGGACTGCTGGGCGACCGGCTGGGCCGCAAGAAGGTCCTGCTCTTCGGCATGGTCGTCTTCGGCATCGGCTCGGTGCTCTCCGCCATGGCCGGCTCGCCGGGCGAACTCATCGCGTTCCGCGCGGTGATGGGCTTCGGCGGCGCCTTCGTGATGCCCTCGACCCTCGCGATCATCATGAACGTCTTCGAGCGCGAGGAGCAGCCCAAGGCCATCGGCATATGGGCCGGCGCGGTCGGCCTGGCCATCGCCATCGGACCGATCACCGGCGGCATCCTGCTCTCCCACTTCTGGTGGGGCTCGGTCTTCCTGGTCAACGTGCCCATCGTGATCGCCGGACTGATCGCGATGGTGGTGCTCGTCCCGGACTCCAAGGACCCGAAGCCGGGCAGACTCGACCCGCTCGGCGTGCTGCTCTCCGTCGTCGGCCTGGTGCTGCTGGTGTACGGCATCATCAAGGGCGGCCAGCTGGCCGACTTCACCGACCCCGAGGTCTACGGGACCGTCGGCGGCGGCCTGTTGACCCTCGTCCTCTTCGTGCTGCACGAGCGGCGCAGCGCGCATCCCGCCATCGACGTGCGGTACTTCCGCAACCCCGCCTTCTCCGCGGCCGTCTCCTCCATCGCGCTGGTCTTCTTCGCGCTGATGGGCACCACGTTCTTCATCGTCTTCTACACGCAGAGCGTGCGCGGCTACTCCCCGCTGCAGAGCGGCATGCTGCTGCTGCCGCTGGCCGCCGCGCAGATGTTCTTCGCCCCGCGGGCCCGCCTCATGGTCGACAAGTTCGGCGCCCGGGCCGTGTGCGCCGTCGGCATGCTGCTGGTCGCCGCCACCACGGCGGGCTTCCTGCTGCTGGACAAGGACACCCCGATCTGGGTCCTGGAGATCCTGTTCTTCACGCAGGGCACCGCGATGGCGCACATCATGCCGCCCGCCACCGTCTCGATCATGCAGTCGCTGCCGCGCGAGAAGGCCGGTTCCGGCTCCGCCGTGAACAACACCTTCCGGCAGATCGGCGGTGCGCTCGGCGTCGCCGTCCTGGGCTCGCTGCTCTCCACCACCTACCGCGACGGCATCTCCGACAAGCTCGCCGCCGTCCCCGGCCTGCCCGAGCCCGCGCGGCACGCGGCGGGCGAGTCCATCGAGGCCACCCTCGGCCTCGCCGAGAAGCTCGGCCCGGCCGGCAAGGCGCTCGTGGGTCCGGCGGAGGACGCGTTCATCCACGCCATGCACGTCACCGTCATCGGCTCCACGTCGGTCGCCCTGCTCGGCGCGCTCGTCGTCGCCCTCTTCCTGCCCGGCAAGCAGGCCGCGGGCGCGGGCGCACCGGGAGCGGACCGCCCCGGCGCGCAGAAGACGGAAGCGGGGGCCGAGCGGTGAGCACGCAGCCGTGCGCGGACCGGCGCGGGCGGCCGCGCAGTGCCGCCGTCGACACCGCGGTGATCGAGACGGTGCTGCGGCTGCTGGAGGACGGCACCACCATCGGCGACCTGTCCATGGAGCGCATCGCCCGCGAGGCGGGCGTCGGCAAGGCGACCCTCTACCGGCGCTGGGCCGGCAAGGAGGAGCTGATGCTGGACGTGCTGCGCTCCCTGGACGAGGCCCAGCCCGGCCTCCCGGGCCGCTCGGCCCGGGAGGACCTGGTGCTGCTGCTGGAGTACCTGCGGCGGCGGGGCCTGGCGAAGCGGTCGTCCGCGCTGCTGCGCACCGTCACCGCACAGGTGCAGGCGCACCCCAGGCTGTGGAAGGAGTACCACGAGACCATCGTGCAGGCGCGGCGCGAGGCGTTCTTCGCCGTGCTGCGGCGCGGGATGGCGAACGGCGAGATCCGCGCGGACCTCGACGTCGAGCTGCTGACGGACCTGTTCGTGAGCCCGATGCTGTCGCGGGCGATCATGCACGAGTGGAAGGAGCTCCCGGAGGGGCTGGCGGAACAGATCGTGGACACGGTGCTGGAGGGCGTACGCCCGTAGCGGCCGGGACACCCGGGATTGTGCCCGTTGTGTCACAGGCAGAACCCGCGCGACCTGCCCGTACGTCCTTCCCTACGAACACCGAGTAGTGAGGACGGCAGGATGTCTCAGGCACAGACCCAGGACGCGGGCCGCGACGGGTCCGCCCCCGCGCGGACCCCCCGCTGGCGCGGCCCCGGCATCTGGCGCCGGGGCGTCGCCGTGGCCGCAGTGGCGGTCGTACTCGGCCTGATCATGCTGCTGCACGCAGACCTCCCCAACCGCGTCGGCAACCTCGGCAGCCTCACCGAGACCTTCCTGCCGTGGCTCGGCCTGCTGATCCCCGTCCTGCTCGTCGTGGCCCTGCTGCGCCGCTCGGCCACCGCCCTGATCGCGCTGCTGCTGCCCGCCGTCGCCTGGGTGAACCTCTTCGGCGGGCTGCTCACCGACAAGTCGGGCAAGGGCGGCAACTTCACGGTCGCCACGCACAACGTCAACGCCGAGAACCCGGACCCCGCGTCGACCGCCAAGGCCGTCGCCGCCTCCGGCGCGGACGTCGTGGCCCTGGAGGAACTGAAGCCCGAGGTCGCGCCGGTCTACGAGAAGGCGCTCGCGGACACGTACAAGTACCACTCCGTGCAGGGCACGGTCGGCGTGTGGAGCAAGTACCCGCTGAACGACGCCCGCCCGGTCGACATCAAGATGGGCTGGACGCGCGCCCTGCGCGCCACCGTCGAGACCCCGCGCGGCCCGGTGGCCGTCTACGTGGCCCATCTCCCGTCGGTGCGCGTGAAGTTCAACGCCGGCTTCACGGCCGGCCAGCGCGACAACAGCGCCGAGGCACTGGGCGAGGCCATCTCCCGCGAACCGGTGAAGAAGCTCGTCCTCCTCGGCGACCTCAACGGCACCATGAACGACCGCTCCCTGGCCCCCGTCACCTCACAGCTGCGCTCCGCCCAGGGCGCCGCCGGCAACGGCTTCGGCTTCAGCTGGCCCGCGGACGCCCCGATGGCCCGGATCGACCAGATCATGGTGCGGGGGCTGGACCCGGTGTCGGCCTGGACGCTGCCGGCGACGCAGAGCGACCACTTGCCGGTGGCGGCGCGGGTGAAGATCTGAGGGGGCCGGCCCGGCACACTGGACACATGTGCCGCAGCATCAAAACGCTCAGGCCACCGGTCACCCCCGAGGTGACCGAGGCCGACATCCGGGCCGCCGCCCTGCAGTACGTGCGCAAGGTGTCCGGCTTCCGGGCCCCCGCCGCGCACAACCGGGCCGTCTTCGACGAGGCCGTCGACGCCGTCACGGCGGCGACGGCACGCCTGCTGGACGGCCTGGTCGTGCGCCCCGTCAGGGGCGCGGGGAACTGCGCGACAAGCCACAGCGGACCCGCAGCCGACTGACGGCCTCTCCCGCGGTCAGACTTCGCGCCACCGGCTGGTGATCGGCAGGCGCCGGTCCTTGCCGAAGCCCTTCGCGGAGATCTTGGTGCCCGGCGGGTACTGGCGTCGCTTGTACTCCGCCGTGTCCACCAGCCGCAGGATGCGCGTGACGAGCGCCGGGTCGAAGCCCGCCGCGACGATCGCGTCGCGCCCCTGGTCGCCGTCGACGTACAGCTCCAGGATCCGGTCCAGCACGTCGTAGTCCGGCAGCGAGTCCGTGTCCACCTGGCCCGGGCGCAGCTCGGCGCTCGGCGGCTTGGTGATGGAGTTCTCCGGGATCGGCGGGGTCTCCCCGCGCTCCGCCGCGGCCCGGTTGCGCCACGTGGCGAGGCGGAAGATGGCCGTCTTGTAGACGTCCTTGATCGGGCCGTAGGCGCCGACGGAGTCGCCGTAGAGCGTCGAATAGCCGCACGCCAGCTCGGACTTGTTGCCCGGTGCGAGGACGATGTGGCCCTCCTGGTTGGAGACGGCCATCAGCATGGTGCCGCGCAGCCGCGACTGGAGGTTTTCCTCGGCGAGGCCGGTGAGCTTCAGCGACTCCATGTAGGCGTCGAACATCGGCGCGATCGGCACGATGCGGAAGTTCAGCCCGGTGCGCCGCGCGAGCTCCTCGGCGTCGGCGATCGAGTGCTCGGAGGAGTAGCGCGAGGGCATGCCCACGCCGTACACGTTCTCCGCGCCGACCGCGTCGCACGCGATGGCGGCGACGAGCGCGGAGTCGATGCCGCCGGACAGGCCGATGAGGACGCTGCGGAAGCCGTTCTTGCGGGCGTACGCGCGCAGGCCCTGCACCAGGGCGGTGTAGACCTCCTCGTCGTCGCCCAGGTGCGGCTGCGCCGCGGGCAGCGGCAGCGGCTCGTAGGCGGGCAGCGGGTCGGCGGAGAGCGTGACGTGCTCGATCCGCAGGCCGTCGTCGACCACCCCGGACGGGACCTCGGCGGGGGCCTCGGGCAGCTCCAGGTCGAGGACCACGCAGGTCTCCTCGAACTGCGGGGCGCGCACGATCACCTCGCCGTCGCGGTCGACGACGATCGAGTCGCCGTCGAAGACCAGCTCGTCCTGGCCGCCGGTCATCGCCAGGTAGGCGGTGGTGCAGCCGGCCTCCTGGGCGCGCTTGCGGACCAGCTCCAGGCGGGTGTCGTCCTTCTCCCGCTCGTACGGGGAGGCGTTGACCGACAGCAGCAGCCCGGCCCCGGCGGAGCGCGCGGCCGGGACGCGGCCGCCCTCCTGCCAGAGGTCCTCGCAGATGGCGAGGGCGACGTCCACGCCGTTCACGCGGATCATCGGCAGGGTCTCGCCGGGCACGAAGTAGCGGAACTCGTCGAAGACGCCGTAGTTGGGCAGGTGGTGCTTGGCGAAGGTGAGCACGGCCGTGCCGCGGTGCAGGACGGCGGCGGCGTTGCGCGGGGCGCCCGCGGGGCGGCCCAGGCGGGGGCGGGCCTCGTCGCTGCGGTCCAGGTAGCCCACGACGACCGGCAGCTCGCCGAGACCCTCGTCCTGGAGCCGGGCGGCCAGCGCGTGCAGTGCCGCGCGGCTCGCCTCCACGAACGAGGAGCGCAGGGCGAGGTCCTCCACGGGGTAGCCCGTGAGCGCCATCTCCGGGAAGGCCGCCAGGTGGGCACCTTGCTCGGCACAGTGCCGGGTCCAGCGGACGACGGCCTCCGCGTTTCCGGCGAGGTCGCCGACGGTGGAGTCGATCTGGTTCAGGGCGAGACGAAGTTGAGCCACGGCCCCAGGGTACTCGTCAATGTGACGCAATAGGGGTGTGAGGGTGCCCACGCCCCTCCGGCCCTTCTGGCCACATGACGTGATCTTGTGGCAGGCTGCGCGCCTGCCCGTGGCGCGTGAGGCCCACGGGCTCATTGATGCGTTGTCAGAGCTCACTTCCAGGAGATCCGTTGAGCATGCAGTACGGCTACCCGCAGCAGCCGCCGTTCGGGTACCCGGCCCCCGCCCCGGCCCACGTCGGCCTGGCGATGAAGCGCCGCAACATCGTGGGAGTGTGGCTCGGCCTGCCGCTGATCACGTTCGGCATCTACACGCTGGTCTGGTACTACAAGATCCACAAGGAGATGCTGCAGTTCGACAGCCGCCGCCAGATCAGCCCGGCCGGCAGCCTGTTCACGCTGTGGTTCGGCGGCTTCCTGCTGATCCCGCCGTTCGTGTCGATCTACAACACGGGCCGGCGCATCGGTGACGCCCAGCGGGCGGCCGGGCTGCAGCCGACGTGCAGCGGCGGGCTGGGGCTGCTGTTCGTGCTGCTCTTCGGCCTGTGGCCGCTGTACTACCAGGCCGAGCTGAACAAGGTCATCGACCACTACAACGCCCCGGAGGGCACCCAGGTCGCCCTGGCCTGCTGAGGCTGCGGGGTCCCCGCGCCCGTAGGGGCGCGGGGCTGTTACATCATGCGGCTCCGCCGCGTGGGCGCGACCAGCCACGATGTGCCCGCAGTCGATCGGCTGCAGGCCGTCGGTGGC
>NZ_JBSFWU010000185.1:0-7347 GCF_053594995.1 Streptomyces sp. NPDC002536 | reverse complement strand
CGTTGGTCAGTTCATGCCGCCGCACCATGCCTGGCTCCTGCCCAGAGCGGCAACAGATCCACCACCCGGGCAAGAGCCATCAGACACTGCCTAGGGGGTGTCCGATGGGTCGGTGCGGGTCCTGCGGTGTCTGGTGCGGTGGATCGCAAGACGGAGCATCACCCGCGTACTGGGCGTACTCGGGTGATGCGACAACGCAGCGAGGTGCCGTACCAGGCGCCGCAGGACCCGTGCTGGCTCACCAGACACCCCCTAGGTGCCCGCCTGCCGCACGACGGCTGCAACAGTGGAGCCCGGTCACGTCCCCACGCTGCTGCCGAGCCGAGCCGCCCAGGAGGGCGAGATGAACGCCTTGCCCCGCCCCGTGATCGACACCATGGCCGACCGTGCGATGCGCATGCACCACATGCGGTGGCACGTCTCGCGGAACGAATGGGCCGGCATGACCCCCGCCCAGCAGCAGGAGTTCCGCGCCCACGGCTGGGATCCGCCCCGCCCGGCCCTGACGGGCGGCGCCGATCCGCGGCCCGAGCCCGACAACGGGTCAGGCGAGGACTTCCTCTACATGCACCGGCAGATGATCGCCGACGTCGACGCGATCCTCGCCCGGCTGGCGGATCCCCAGTACCCCCGGGTGGAAGGGTGGCCGAGCATCCCCGCCCCCGGGGACGCGGCGTTCCCCGTCCCGCCGCCGTTCGAGGTCCCGGACGATCCGGACACCACCCGGGCCATCGACGACGCCAAGGGCGCGGCCTCGTTCGAGCGGATACGCCAGTGGCAGGCGGAGTACACCGACCTGTCGGCCCTGCGCGGGATGACGCTCGGACAGCTCGGTGCACGCATCGAGTCGAATTGCTTCAGCTCCGCCTCGAAGCCAGTGCACACCTCCCGCATGATCTCCTCACACCGGGTGAGCATGCCGCCGGTGAAGACCGCGCGTCTGTACTTGGTGACGAAATCCAAGTGGATATGCAGGTTGTGGACGACGTGACGGCCCGTGCGTACATCGGGGTTCGGGTTCCAACGTGGCGCCATTGGCCAAATGGTAATGTGCATACATGAGCAGCGAACTCGGGTTGGAGAAGCGGCAGTTCGGGCATCGCGCCCGGCTTGCGCTGAGCCCTGCCGAGGTTCGACTCCTGGACGGTCAGGCACATGCGGCCCGCACCATGTGGAACTGCCTGCACGCCTGGTGGTCGATGTTGCCGAAGGACAAGTGGACGCTGGCCGCCGCCGACGCGGCGATTCGCCATGCACGCAAGGAGGTTGACTTCCTTGCCGTTCTTCCCGCGCAGGCCGCGCAAGCGGTGCTGAAGACCTACTTCCAGGCGTGGAAGAACTGCTGGGAAGGGCGGGCAGGGGAGCCGAACTTCAAGGCCCGCTTCCGCCGGGTGATGAGCGTGGACATTCCGCAGGGCCGGGACTTGCAGATCACCCGGGTGCACCGCCGCTGGGGCTTGGTCAACATCCCCAAGGTCGGTCGTGTCCGCTTCCGCTGGACCCGCGACCTGCCCGTGGGCAAGAAAGCGAACTCCGACAACCGGATCACCGGCGCCAGGCTGGTCAAGGATGAGCTGGGCTGGCACATCGCCTTCCGCATCACTGCCCTTGAAGCCAGGCCCGAGCCGCGCACCGGCCCGCAGGTCGGTATCGATGCCGGGGTGAACATCCCCCTCGCCCTCTCCGACGGCAACCACCAGGACCACGGGCGCCCGCCCCGGCACACAGACGGCACCTCCGACCGGGACAAGTGGCTGGGCCTTGACGAGAAAGCCAAGCTGCTCCGCCTGGAACGGTGTGCCGCGCACCGTAAGAGCTTCCGCAAGCGCGGGGAGAAGACTTCCCGGCGGCTGCGGGCAACCTATGACCAGATCCGTGGGCTTCGCGCGAAAGCCAAGCGCAGGCACCAGGACTGGCAGCACCAGACCACCACGCTCCTCGCCCGGCAGTACAGCGTGATCGTGGTGGAACACCTGGACATCGCGAACATGACCAGAAGCGCCCGGGGCACCACCGAGGAGCCGGGGAAGAACGTCGCACAGAAGGCCGGTCTCAACCGCTCCATCAGCCAGGAGGCATGGGGCCGTACCATAACGATGCTGACCTACAAGGCCGCCCGCTTCGGCGGCACCCTGCACAAGGTTCCCGCCCCCGGCACCTCCCAGCGCTGCTCAGCCTGCGGCTTCACCACCACGGGCAGCCGCGAGAGCCAGGCCGTGTTCGTATGCAAGAACCCGGACTGCGGCTGGTCGGGCAACGCCGACTGCAACGCAGCCCGGAACATCCTGCACCTGTACCGGATGGGCCACGCGCTCATCCCGGCTGCCGGAAGGGCAGTCGCCAGGCGCGCACGCCGCGTCAAGCCCGCCACCGCAAGGTAGGCAGGAATCTCCTCCCTGAGCTTGCGAGAAGGGAGGAGAGCACTTCAATCGTCCCACGTCAACCCCGGCCGTCCCGGCCCCCGGTCCGGTCCCGGTCCCCGGTCCTACCCGGTCCCCGGTCCGGTTTTCTGGAAATTCCACGGCTGGATGACGGCCAACAACCGCACAGGGCCCTCTCCTTGAAACTTCGACCCGCCATGGACCGGGCCCAGGGCCAACGTGCAGCGCTCGGTCACGCGGCTCGCCTGCGAGGCCCGTCCGGGCAGTGCCGAGGCCGATGACCGTCGAGGGCCTGAAGCGGACGAGCATGCGCGCTCACCCCCTCTTCCGGAGCTTCGACGTCCGAGCGGCGATGCCGACAGCAGACAACAGCAGCAATCCCCCGCGGCTGACGGGTGGGCTCACCTCGCCGCAGGGGCTGCCTGACACTCCTCACTTCACGTCACTTCACTACCACCGTGCCGTGCATGTACGGGTGGATCGTGCAGATGTAGTTGAACGTGCCGGCCGAGTTGAACTTGAAGCTGTACGTGCCGCCGCGGCTGAGCGTCGGCGAGTTCAGCCCGCCCGAGCCGGTCACCGTGTGCGGTGCCGAGTCGTTGTTGGTCCAGGTCACCGTGGTGCCCTTGGTGACGGTGAGCGTCGACGGCGAGTACGCGAAGCCGGCGATCGTCACGTGATTGGCGGTCGCCGCCGGGGCGTTCGCCGTCACGGGGGTCGCGGGGGCCGCAGTGGCCATGCCCATGGAGGGGGCCATGACCGGGGCCATCGCGACCATGCCCGACCGGTGTCCGTGCCCGTGGGCATGTTCACCGTGGCCATGACCGCCACCGCACCACCCGCCCACGGCGGGGACCGCAGCGGCGGTGCCGGCGGCCAACAGCAAGGCAGCAACACGCTGTCTGCGCTTGCGCGTTGGGGCGTCTGTGGGAGTCATGATGTCGACCCAATCCAAATCTAGTGCGGGTCCACACGCGCCCCGCAGGATGCGGGTCGCGCATCCAGACACGAACCACGCTACTCCGCATCCCGAGCGCCGCCACTCGGGTGCCGGAGGGTCACTCCGTGCCCTCCCGCCGCACCGCCAGGATCGCCATGTCGTCGTCCCGCGGGCCCCCGGTCCACCGCTCCACGTCGGCGACCAGCACGTCGATGAGCTCCCCCGGATCCCCGAACGGGCCGAGCCCCGCCAGGCGCGCTGCCGGGTCGTAGAACGCCCCGGCGGCATCCCTCGCCTCCGTCACCCCGTCCGTCACCAGCAGCAGCGTGTCGCCGGTACCGAACGTCCAGGAGTCGGGGCCGGGTCGGGGCACACCCAGCGGACTCATGCCCAGCGGGAGGCCGGGGTCGTGCGGGTGCAGCAGACGGACCCGGGCACCGGCGAGGAGATACGCGGCCGGATGGCCGCAGTTGAGGAGGGAGAGCTTGTCGCCGTCCTGTGTGAACTCGCCCAGCAGGGCCGTGATGAAGCCCTCCATGCGCAGTTCCTCGCTGCGGTCCTCGACCTCCCGCAGGATCGCCTGTTCGAGGCGGTCGGCGAGGTCGCCCAGGTCGGGGGCCGTGGCGGCGGCCTCCCGGAAGGCGCCCAGCAGAAGGGCGACCGCGCCCACCGCGCCGATCCCCTTGCCCCGGACGTCCGCGATGAGCACCCGGGTGCCGAACGGCGAGCGCTGCACCGCGTAAGCGTCACCGCCGATCTGCGCCTCGGTCTGGGCGGCGTGGTAGCAGGCGGCGACGGCCAACGGGCCGATCCGGGACGGCGGGACGGGGAGGACCGCCCGCTGGGCGGCCTCCGCCACCGAGCGCACCACGTCCAGGCGGCGCCCGTGGCGGGCGATCACGCGGTTCACGCCGATGCCGATCAGGGCGGCGAAGAGCGTGTTGGCGAGTTCGAGCCAGCCCGGGGTGTGGCCCAGGTAGCCGTGCTTGGCGGTCAGCACCAGCGCACCCGCCACGATCACCGCACCGACCGCGACCGTGTGCCGCAGCGGGAGCAGGGAACCCGCGACCACGCAGGCCGCGGCCATCATCGGGTCGCCCCAGTAGTTCGCGGGCGAGAACGCGTCCCAGGTCAGCCCGGCCGCGATGAGCACGCCGGGGGCGAACCGCACGTACCGCGGCCAGTGCGTGGAGGCCATCAACTCCCCTCCGGTGTACGGCTGACCGTGCGTCCCAGCCCGGCCGCGGCGCGGGCGAAGGCGGCGGCGTCGTGGACGGCGGCCGCGCCGGGGTCGTTGTTGAAGTAGGCGTACACGTCGGCCCGGTCGGGCCAGGCGTCGGCGATGCGGCGGGCCCAAGTGGCGAGCGCCTGGCGCCCGTAGCGCGGCCAGGGGTGGGCGCGGCCGCAGTGGAAGCGCACATAGCCCCAGTCGGCCGTGCGCCACAGCGGGGTCACCGGGCGGGAGTCGTGGTCGGCCCAGCACAGGGCGGCGTGGTGCTGCTGCAGGAGGGAGCGGATCGCGTCGGTCCACCAGGAGTCGTGCCGGGGTTCCACGGCGACGCGGGTGCCGGCGGGGAAGCAGGCCAGTGCGGCGTCCAGCAGTCCCGCGTCGGCCTTGAGCGTGGGCGGGAGCTGGAGGAGGACGGGCCCGAGCCGGTCCCCCAGGCCCCCGGCGTGCCGCATCAGGCGCTGCACGGGCTCCTCGGGGTCGTGCAGCCGCTTGATGTGGGTGAGGTAGCGGCTGGCCTTGACCGCCATGACGAACCCCTGCGGGGTGCGGTCGCGCCACGCGGCGAAGGTCTCGGGCGAGGGCAGCCGGTAGAAGGCGTTGTTGTTCTCGACGGTCGCGAAGTGCCGGGTGTACTCCTCCAGCCACAGCCGCTGCGGGCAGCCGTCGGGGTAGAGGTCGCCGCGCCAGTCCGTGTACTGCCATCCCGAGGTTCCGACGAGCAGGGGCATGGATGATCCCTGCCCCGGGGGGCGGGATCCGTCACGCTGATGCCGTGAACTGCATCTTCTGTGCCATCGCGGCGGGCGGGCAGGCCGCCCACCTGGTCCTGGAGGACGAGACGGCCGTGGCCTTCCTGGACGCACGGCCGCTGTTCCCCGGGCATGTGCTGGTCGTGCCGCGGCGGCACGCCGAGACGCTCACCGACCTGCCGGTACCGGAGGTGGGCCCGTTCTTCACCCGGGTGCAGCGGGTCGCCGGAGCCGTGGAGCGGGGCATGGCCGCGGCGGGCTCGTTCGTCGCCGCCAACAACCGCATCAGCCAGTCCGTACCGCACTTCCATGTGCACGTGGTGCCGCGCAACCGCAAGGACGGTCTGCGGGGCTTCTTCTGGCCGCGCACGCGCTACGCCTCGGACGAGGAGGCGGCGCAGGTGGCGGCGCGGGTGCGGGCGGCCCTGGAGGGCGGCGGGGGCTGAGGCCGCCCGTGGACGATCCCCGGGAATCTGCGCATGCTGGTAGCAGGAGCGTCCTCCGCCCTCCCCTCCCGGAACCGGACCCCGGAACCGGAGGTGCAGCATGCGATTCACGGACCGAGTGGATGCCGGCCGGCAGCTCGCCGAGCGGCTGCGGCATCTGCGCAGCGAACACCCGGTGGTGCTGGGCCTGCCCCGCGGCGGCGTGCCCGTGGCCTTCGAGGTCGCGGCCGCGCTCGGCGCCCCGCTGGACGTGATCCTCGTCCGCAAGCTCGGTGTGCCCTTCCACCGGGAGCTGGGCTTCGGCGCCATCGGCGAGGGCGGGGTCAGGGTCGTCCGCGAGGACATCATCCGGATGAGCCGGGTGGACGAGGACGACCTCGCCGAGGTCGAGCGCAGCGAGGAGGCGGCGCTCGCGGAGCAGGCCGGGCGCTTCCGCGGCGGACGGCCGCGGATCCCCTTGAAGGGCCGTACGGCGGTCGTCGTGGACGACGGGATCGCGACGGGGTCGACGGCGTCGGCGGCCTGCCGCGTGGCCAGGGCCCAGGGTGCCGCGCGCGTCGTGCTGGCCGTGCCGGTGGCCCCGCCGGACGCGGTGGCGGTGCTCACCACGGAGGTGGACGAGCTGATCTGCCCGTTCACACCGGCCCTGTTCTCGGCCGTCGGCGAGTGGTACCGCGACTTCTCCCAGACCGCGGACGAGGAGGTCGTCGAGCTGCTGCAGCGCAACCGCGCCACGGCGCGCTCCGGGACCGGCGACGAGCCGGACCGCAGCGTGCCCGTCGAGGTGCCGGTCGAGGGCGGCGCCGTCACGCTCGCCGGCGATCTGGCGCTGCCCGCCGGGGCGCCCGGCATCGTCGTCTTCGCCCACGGCAGCGGCAGCAGCCGGATGAGCCCGCGCAACCGTGCGGTGGCGCAGGCCCTCAATGCGGCGGGACTGGGCACACTGCTGTTCGACCTCCTCACGCCGCAGGAAGAGGCGGACCGGGCCAACGTGTTCGCCATCGAGCCCCTCGCACGCAGGCTCGCGCAGGTGTCGGAGTGGCTGCGGCGGGAGTCCCTGCCGCTGTGCTACTTCGGCGCTAGCACGGGCGCCGCGGCGGCCCTGTGGGCGGCTGCGGACGGCGGCACGGACATCGCCGCCGTGGTCTCCCGCGGCGGCCGCCCCGACCTCGCGGGGGCACAGCTGGGCCGGGTGCGCGCGCCGACGCTGCTCATCGTGGGCGGCCGGGACGAGACCGTGCTGGACCTCAACCGACAGGCCGCCCAACAGCTGCGCTGTGAGCATCAGTTGACGGTCGTCCCGGGTGCCACGCACCTCTTCGAGGAGCCCGGCGCGCTGGACGCCGTGGCGGATCTCGCCTGCGACTGGTTCACCTCGCACCTTGCGCCGAGCGCACCGGCGGCGAGGGCGGCGTAGGGCCACGTGCCCCGAAGGGGCGCGGGGCTGTGTCGATGTGCGGCTCCGCCGCGTGGGCGCGACCGGGTGCCCCGAAGGGGCGCGGGGAACTGCGCGACCAGCCCCCACCGGCCTGCAGCCGACGCACCACCCCAGGGGTCCGGGGCGAAGCCCCGAGAACCTCGGCTGCGGGAGCGTCGTGGC
>NZ_JBSFWU010000184.1:0-7411 GCF_053594995.1 Streptomyces sp. NPDC002536 | reverse complement strand
CTGAGGGGCGCGGGGAACTGCGCGACCAGCCACGACGCGCCCGCAGTCGACGTTCCCGGGGCTGGTGCGTCGGCTGCGGGCCGTCTGTGGTTGCTCGCGCAGTTCCCCGCGCCCCTTCGGGGCGCGGACCACCACGTCCGATTTCCGCCAGTCCGAGCCCGAAGCCTGTCGCAGACTGGGTGGCATGAAGGACGACGACCGCTACCAGGCGGTCCGCAGCAAAGACGCCCGCTTCGACGGTGCATTCTTCACCGCCGTCAGGACCACCGGCATCTACTGCCGCCCCAGCTGTCCCGCCGTGACCCCGAAGCGCGAGAACGTGTGCTTCTATCCCTCGGCCGCGGCCGCCCAGGGCGCCGGGTTCCGTGCCTGCCGACGCTGCCGGCCCGACGCCGTCCCCGGCTCCGCCGAGTGGAACGTCCGGGCCGACATGGTCGGCCGCGCCGTGCGCCTCATCGGTGACGGTGTCGTCGACCGTGAGGGCGTCGCCGGCCTCGCCGACCGCCTCGGGTACAGCTCCCGCCAGGTGCACCGCCAGCTCACCCAGGAGCTGGGCGCCGGGCCCGTCGCCCTCGCGCGGGCCCAGCGCGCGCACACCGCCCGCACGCTCCTGCAGACCACGGACCTGCCGGTCACGGAGATCGCCTTCGCGGCCGGGTTCGCGAGCGTACGGCAGTTCAACGACACGATCCGCGAGGTCTACGCCGCCACCCCCAGCGCCCTGCGCGCCCGGCCGGGCCGCCATGCCGGCGCCAGGGAGCCCGCGGCCGGGATCCCGCTGCGGCTCGCGCACCGCGGCCCGTACGCCGCGGACGAGATCTTCGGCTTCCTGCAGCGCCGCGTCATCCCCGGCATCGAGGAGACGACCGGCGCCCCCGGTGCCCGCACCTACCGCCGCACCCTGCGGCTCCCGTACGGCACCGGCATCGCGGAGGTCCACGAGCCGCGCCACGGCGGCGACGGCGCCTGGCTCGACTGCCGACTGCACCTGACCGACCCGCGCGACCTGTCGACGGCGGTCCAGCGCGTCCGCCGGCTGTTCGACCTCGACGCGGACCCCTGGGCCGTCGCCGAACGCCTCGGCGCGGACCCCCGGTTGAGGGCACTCGTCGCCGCCCGCCCCGGGCTGCGCTCGCCCGGGGCGGCGGACGCCGAGGAGCTCGCGGTACGGGCCGTGCTCGGCCAGCAGGTGAGCGTGGCCGCGGCCGCCGGCCTCGGCGGCACGCTCGTCGCCGCGTACGGCAAGCCGCTCGCCGCACCCGACGGCGGACTCACCCACGTCTTCCCCGACCCCGGCACCCTGGCCGGCGCCGCCCTGGACGAGCTCGGCATGCCCGACTCGCGCCGGCGCGCCCTGCGCGCGGTCGCCGAGGCGCTCGCCGAGGGCACCGTCCGGCTCGACCCCGGCGCCGACCGGGACGACGCCCAGCAGAAGCTGCTCGCCCTGCCCGGCATCGGCCCGTGGACGGCCGGTTACATCCGGATGCGGGCGCTCGGCGACCCGGACGTCTTCCTGCAGGGCGACGCCGGGGTGCGCCACGGCCTCGCCGCCGTCGGCGCCGCACCGGCGGACGCCGCGGCCTGGGGACCCTGGCGCTCGTACGCCGTGCACCACCTCTGGAACGCGCCCGCCCCGACGGCCGGTTGACGCACAGACCACGAAGGAAAATCCGATCATGCTCTACGACGAAATCGACAGCCCGCTCGGTCGGCTGCTCATCACCGGCCGCCCTTCCGCCACCGCACCCGGTGGCACGGCCCTGGTCTCCCTCTCCGTCCCCGGCCAGAAGAACGCCCCGGCCGTGCAGCCCGACTGGCAGCGCGAGCCCGCGGCCTTCGCGGAGGCGGCGCGGCAGCTGACGGCCTACTTCGCGGGGGAGGCCGAGGACTTCGACCTCGAATTCGACACCGGCGGGACCGAGTTCCGCCGGAAGGTCTGGGACGAGCTGGACACCATCCCGTTCGGCGAGACCACCACGTACGGCGAGATCGCCCGGCGGATCGGCGCCTCGCGTGCGGCAGTACGGGCGGTCGGGGGCGCCGTCGGAGCCAACCCCTTGATGATCCTGATTCCGTGCCATCGGGTGATCGGCGCGGACGGTTCGCTGACCGGGTACGCCGGGGGGCTGGAGCGCAAGGAGATGCTGCTGAAGCTGGAGGGTTCCCTGCCCTGATACGCCTCATGCGCCGCTCCACCCCCTGGGGTGGTGTTGGCCGTGCACTCTTCCCGTATGCCACGCAGTGTGGACAATAAGGGCATGGACCAGCGTGGGGACGATCTCGCCGGACAAGAGGACGCCTGGTGGCGAGAGTTGTACGGCAGAAGCGCGTCCGATACGGGCCCCGTCGCCGGGGGAGACAGCCTCGACGAGCGGTTCACCTCCGCCGCGGCGGTGGTGAGAGCGGAACCGCCCCGGCCGCGGGCGCCCGAGCCGCCGGTCGTCCCCACAGCTGCATCCTCGACGTCCCCCCCGTCCTCACCGCCCAAGCTCTCGCGCCGAGTGCCCCGGCAGTCGACGGGCTGGGGGGTGCTCCGCGACTCGCTCCCGGTGCCGTATCCGCCGCCCCCGCCACCGCCGCTGCTCACCGGCCGGGTGGAACTGCCGCCGCCCCGGGGGTCGGAGCGGCTGGTCCGTACCCGGCGCTCCGGCCCGGAGGAACAGAGCGCGCGCCCGCCGTCCTCGCCGCCCGCGCCGGAACCGGAAGCGGCAGGCACAGCGGGCGGGACAGCGGGCAAGACATCGGACAGGGCAGCGGGCAGGACATCGGGCGGGACCTCCGAAGAGGCCGACAAGCCGGGCAAGGCCGACAGTGGCGGCGGGGCGGTGGCCAAGGCCCCCAGGAACCACGGCAGTCGCACCCCCAAGGCCGCCAAACCCGTCAGGGCCGGGGGCAAAGCCGTCCGGCCATCGGCCAGGCCGGCCAAGCCCGCCAGGACTCCCGAAGTCGGTGAACTGGTCGACCCCGTCGGGCCGATCGCCCCGCCCGCCCCGTCCTCGGTGGACAAGCCCACCGAGCCCGTCGACCCGGCCGAACTGCTCGGTCCCGTCGAGCCCGTCGAACTCCTCGAACCGCCTGCACCTCCCGACCCCGTCGCCTCCGCAGAGCCGCTCGCCCCGCCCCCGCCGGCCGAGACGTCCGCGCCCGTGGTCACCCCCGAACCGTTCGACGCGCCGGAGGTCTCCCCGGTACCGGGAATGCCCCTGGTCCCGGCCACCCCCGCCGCACCACCCGCCACCCCCTCCTCGGAAGTCGCGGTCATCACCGCCTCCGCTGTCGCCCCGGTCGTCTCCGAAGCCACCGCCGGGCACGGCCTCGTCGAGGTCTCGGAGGTTCCCCCGCCGCCGGTCCGCCGTCGGGGACCCCGCTCGTACACGGCCGACTTCATCGGCCAGGGCCCGCCCACCTACGAGGCGGAGCCCACCTCCTGGCCCGGCGCCGACCCCGGCAGCCTGGACGACCTCGTGCCCGACACCGTGCTGGACGGCGCCCGTTACGGCGCCATGACGCTGCGCGCGGTGTCCCTGCGCGGCGACTCGGCGCGCTATCGCGGCGAGCCGCGCCGCGACGCCCTGCTCTCCGCGCGGTTCGGCACGGGGGACGACGCACTGCTGCTCGTCGCCATGGCCAGCGGGGCCCGGGCCGCCGAGGGCGCCCACCGTGCGGCGCGCGACATCTGCACCTGGATCGCCGGTTCGGTCGGCCGCAGCCACGCCCGGCTGTCCGAGGACCTGCACAACGGCCGGCGCAGCGAGCTGAAGTCGGGGCTGCACCGGCTGACCGACCGCTCCTACGGCCGGCTGCGCGCCCGCGCCGCCGACCTCGGCCTGCCCGCCGCCGAGTACAGCGCCTCGCTGCGCTGTCTGCTGCTGCCCGGCGACCCCCGGTGCCGGACGCGGGTCTTCTTCGGGGTCGGCACGGGCGGCCTGTTCCGGCTCCGCTCGGGGGCCTGGCAGGACCTGGACCCGGATCCCTCCCCGCCGGAGCCGCCGGCCGCCGAGCCCGCGGCCGCGTACGGCCTCGGCGACCGGATCACCATCGACCTCGGCATCGCCACCCCCGGCACCGCATCCGTCATCGACCCGGCCGAGGTGCCGGGCGAACCGTTCCGTTTCCGGGCCTCGATCTCCCGGCCGGGTGACGCGTTGCTGGTGTGCACCACGGGCCTCTCCGAACCCCTGCGCGGCGAACCGGAACTGGGCATCCGGCTCGCGGAACGCTGGGCCTGCGAGGAGCCGCCCGGACTGGCGGCGTATCTTGCGGACTCCCAACTCCGGGTCAAGGGCTACGCGGACGACCGCACCGCGTGCACGGTGTGGGAGGCGTAGGAAGTTTCGTTTCCGAACGCCATGTTGATGCAGTCGACAGGCGTCGTTCCGCCGAACCCGGGGCATGCATTGGCGTGAGCGTGTTCGACGCCGGGCGCCGGGAGGGGGCGGGTCCGAAAAGCATGAAACGGCGGACTGCACAGTGGGCGGGCGCGGAGAGCGGCGACGGTCCGGGAGACACGGGGGAAAACGACCGGTGGGATGCGGAGCCCTCCTGGGAAAGACGGCTCCGGCACCGGGACTTGGGGGCCGTCGCGGAAGTGCGCGCGGCCCTGCGGCACATGCTCGCCGCCTGGGGGGAGCCGGGGCGGGCGGGCATCGCGGAATTACTGGCCAGTGAATTGGTGACGAACGCCCTGGTGCACACCGACGGCCCCGCGGTCGTCACCGCCCGGCTCACCGGCGGCGGCCCGTCCCCGGCCACCAAGGGCCGGCTGAGAGTGGAGGTGCGGGACCTCGTACCGCGCCGTCCGACGCTGCGCGTACGCATCCCGGACTGCGACCCCACGGCCGAGGCGACGTCCGGGCGCGGCCTGCTGCTCGTCCACTCCCTGGCGGACGCCTGGGGGGTACAGGCCCATGGGGTGGGCAAGGCGGTCTGGTTCGAGCTGGACGCACAGGAGCCCTGAGCCGAAGGAGAAGGCTCAGGGCTCCTGTTGCGCGTCCCGCAGGGGCGCTGGGGGCACCTCCCAGCGGTAGCTGGGGGAGGAACTGCCGGTTCAGCCGAGCTTCCGCTCCCCATGCCCCAGCCGGGCATCGCGTTCGATCCGGGCGAGCTTGGCCTCCAGCGAGTCGAGCCGGGGGATGGCCTGGGTGTCGTCCTCGGCTGTGAGGTCGATCGGCCCCGGACGACCCGCCGACTGCAGCGGGCGGGAGCGGACGGGGAACTCCCCCGGGTCGGCTATGGAGGGCTCCGAGCCGCCGAGCTGCGCCGGTTGGGCGGGTGGCGGCACGGACGCCGCGGCGACCTCCACCTGACGCCCGCCGCGCATGCGGCCCCACACCCGGTTCTGCCGGTTGTAGGCCTTGAGCCGGGCCCGCTCCAGCTTGCCCGCCTCGCGGCGGCGCATCCGGTGCTGTGCCTGCTGCCGCTTGTCCTCGCGGACCTCCTCGACGGCCTCGTCCAGCGACCGCACGCCCTCCAGGAGCATCAGCGACCAGGCGCCGAAGGTCTCGCGCGGCGCCCGCAGCCATCGCACCATCCGGATCTGCGGCAACGGGCGTGGTACCAGGCCCTGTTCGCGCAGCGCCGCCCGGCGGGTCTGCTTGAGCGCGCGGTCGAAGAGCACCGCGGCCGACAGCGACATGCCGGCGAAGAACTGCGGTGCCCCGGCATGGTCCAATCCCCGTGGCGCGTGCACCCAGTTGAACCAGGCCGCCGCGCCCGCGAAGGTCCACACCAGCATCCGGGAGCCGAGCGCCGCGTCGCCGTGGCTGGCCTCGCGCACCGCGAGGACCGAGCAGAACATGGCCGCGCCGTCCAGGCCGAAGGGCACCAGATACTCCCAGCCGTCCGTCAGCCCCAGGTTCTGCTGCCCGAAGCCGACCAGGCCGTGGAAGGAGAGGGCCGCGGCGACCGCGGCGCAGCAGAAGAGGAGGACGTACGAGACGCTGCCGTAGATGGCCTCCTTGCGGCGTCTGCGGTCCTCGCTGCGCTCCCAGGAGTCCGAGCCTGCGGCGGCCTCCTCGGGGTGGGCGTGCCGGCCGCGCGCGTACACCGTCACCGCCACCACTGCCCCGAGGAA
Organism: Streptomyces sp. NPDC002536; assembly: GCF_053594995.1. Lineage (NCBI taxonomy): Bacteria > Bacillati > Actinomycetota > Actinomycetes > Kitasatosporales > Streptomycetaceae > Streptomyces > Streptomyces sp. NPDC002536. The sequence goes on along the minus strand of NZ_JBSFWU010000184.1, from coordinate 1,338 downwards.
CGCCACGGCACTGGGGAGCGCCCAATTCAGCGGTATGTCGGTCACTCTCATCTTGCGTCCCTTGCATCGCAGTACGGCGTTTCGCGCGCCATCCTGACGGAATCGCGCCGGGCGCCATAGGGGATCGCAGCAACTCGCCGCCAATGGAGGCCAAAGACATACGGATAGGTGTGAAAATTTTCGAACGCCGGTCAGGGGCAAGGGATTTGGGTTCTAATTAATCCACTCGAACGGGTGGCGTAGTCGATTCGGCGTGCTGACAGTCGGTCGATGCGGTCCATGTCACTCGTGCGAGGGCAGGTGCAGCAGTGTCCGGGGGTGCGGAGGGCGCGGGGGAAAGCGGCAGAAACCGCAGCTCGTGCCGATCGTTAATAGGTTAGGTTTACCTTATCCGGATGGATTCGGGTTTGAACTGCCGGATCCGCCGCCTATGGTTCCGTTTGGACACCAGGAGGACCGGATGGAGCAGGGCAGACCCCACGCCGCAGTGCCCGCGCAGGCGGACGCCCGCGGCGAGCACGTCCACGAGGCGTACGAGCGCCCGGCGCGCCGGGTCCCCCAGCGGTACTCCGTGCGCGGCCAGGTGCTGGACGCGCTGCGCAAGGCGCTGGTGAGCGGCGAGCTCATACCCGGCGAGGTCTACTCCGGGCCGGTGCTCGGCGAGCGGTTCGGGGTGTCGGCGACACCGGTGCGCGAGGCGATGCAGCAGCTGGTCCTCGAGGGCGCCGTCGAGGTCGTCCCCAACCGCGGCTTCCGGGTCGCCAGCCGCACCGCCCGCGACCTGGCCGAGCTCGCCGAGGTCCGCGCGCTCCTGGAGGTCCCCGCCGTGCTGCGGCTGGCCGGCGCCGCCCCCGCGGGCTGCTGGGCCGGGCTGCGCCCGCTGGCGGAGCGGGCGGCCGCGGTCGCGGTGTGCGGCGACCGGGCCGCCTACGCGGAGGCGGATCGCGCCTTTCATGGCGCGCTTTTGGCCTTGGCGGGGAACCGGCAACTGGTACTGGTTGCGGAGGATCTTCAGCGTCGCACGCCTGCGACGGACCTTACGCGGGATGCGGCCGAGCATCTGGTGTTGCTCGATGCGTTGGCGGTCGGGGACATGGGGCGCGCGGAGGATGTGCTGAGGCGGCACGTTCACGGTTAAGTGGTTCGCTGCGGGTTCGCTGTGACAAGGGCCTGCCCGGCGGATCTTCGTCACGCGGTGCCACGGCGCGCCCGTCAGGGGCGCGGGGAACTGCGCGCTCAGCCACGACGCGCCCGCAGTCGGGGTTCTCGGGGCTTCGCCCCGGACCCCTGGGGTGGTGCGTCGGCTGCAGGCCGTCGGTGGCTGGTCGCGCAGTTCCC
>NZ_JBSFWU010000183.1:0-7692 GCF_053594995.1 Streptomyces sp. NPDC002536 | reverse complement strand
AGCCGCCCGCCCGGTCCGGCCCCTGGGGTGCGGTCTCCGGCACCCGCATCTCCTCCAGCGAGCTCTTCCGCAGCACCCGCTCGTCGCCGTCCACCCCGCACCCCCTCCTCCGCAAAATGGCACGCCGACGGGTGCGCCGCCGGCCCCCCGCCCTCCCGGAACCATTCCGGCGTCTCCAGCGGCGGCACCACCTCCGCACACACCGCCTGCGCCTTCCAGCACCGCGTCCGGAAGCGGCAGCCCGACGGCGGATCCGCGGGCGACGGCACGTCCCCCGTCAGAAGGATCTTCTCCCGCCCCTCCCGCCCCCGAGGATCGGGCACCGGCACCGCCGACAGCAGCGCCTGCGTGTACGGATGCGTCGGGTGCTCGTAGATCTCCGCATCCGACCCCGACTCCGCCAGCCGCCCCAGGTACATCACCGCCACCCGGTCCGAGATGTGCCGCACCACCGACAGATCGTGGGCGATGAACACGTACGACAGCCCGAACTCCCGCTGCAGCCGCTCCAGCAGGTTGACCACCTGCGCCTGCACCGAGACATCCAGCGCCGACACCGGCTCGTCCGCCACGATCACCTCCGGCCGCAGCGCCAGCCCGCGCGCGATGCCGATGCGCTGCCGCTGGCCGCCCGAGAACTGGTGCGGATAGCGGTTGATGTACTCCGGGTTGAGACCCACCACGTCCAGCAGCTCCTGCACCCTCCGCCGCCGGCTGCCCTTCGGCGCGGCCTCCGGGTGGATCTCGTACGGCTCGCCGACGATGTCGCCCACGGTCATCCGGGGGTTCAGGGACGTGTACGGGTCCTGGAAGACCATCTGGATGTTGCGCCGGACCGCCTTCAGCGCCTTGCCCGACAGCCGCGTGATGTCCTCGCCGCGGTAGCGGATGTGCCCGGCCGTCGGCCGCTCCAGGTGCACGAGCAGCTTCGCGACCGTCGACTTGCCGCACCCCGACTCCCCCACGATGCCGAGGGTCTCGCCCTTGCGCACGTCGAAGGAGACGCCGTCCACCGCGTGCACCGCCCCCACCTGCTTCTTGAAGAGAATGCCGCGGGTGAGCGGGAAGTGCTTGACGAGGTCCCGGACTTCGAGAACCGTCTCACCGGACTCACCGGACTCACCGTGCGTCATCGAGGGTGTCCTTCCAGAAGTGGCACGCACTCGTCCGCCCCGGCGCCACCCCGAACAGCGGCGGCCGGTCCGTCCGGCAGACGTCCTGGGCGCGCGGGCAGCGCGGGTGGAAGGGGCAGCCGGCCGGGATCGCCGTCAGGCTGGGCGGCAGGCCCTTGATCGCGTACAGCTCCGCGCCCTTGCGGTCGAGGCGCGGGATGGAGTCCAGCAGACCGCGGGTGTACGGGTGCGCGGGCGCCCGGTACAGCTCGTGCACGGGCGCCGTCTCCACGATCCGCCCCGCGTACATCACCGCGATGTCGTCCGCCACGTCGGCCACGACACCCAGGTCATGGGTGATGAGGATGAGCCCCATGGTGTACTCGCGCTGCAACTCGGCGAGCAGGTCCATTACTTGGGCCTGGACGGTGACGTCCAGCGCGGTCGTCGGCTCGTCCGCGATGATCAGGTCCGGCTCCAGGGCCAGCGCCATCGCGATCATGATGCGCTGCCGCATGCCGCCCGAGAACTGGTGCGGGTAGTCGTTCACCCGCTCCTTCGCGGCCGGAATGCGCACCCGGTCCATCAGCCGGACCGCCTGCGCCCGGGCGTCCTTGCGGGTCGCCCCCCGGTGCACCTCGTACATCTCGGCGAGCTGCGCACCCACCGTCATCACGGGGTTGAGGGCGGAGAGCGCGTCCTGGAAGATCATGGCGAGCCTGGCGCCGCGGATCCGGCGGCGCGCCTCCTCGCCCGCCGTCAGCAAGTCCTTCCCCCGGAAGAGGACTTGGCCGCCGGTGACGAACCCCGGCGGCGAGTCCAGGATGCCCATGACGGCCTGGGCGGTGACGGACTTGCCGGACCCGGACTCCCCCAGCACGGCCAGCGTGCGCCCGGCGGCCACGGAGTAGCTCACGCCGTTGACGGCCTTGGCCACCCCGTCACGCGTACGGAACTCGACGTGCAGGTCCCGCACGTCCAGCAGAACGTCCTGCTCCATCTCCCCGCTCCTCAGCGCAACTTGGGGTCGAGGGCGTCGCGCACCGCGTCGCCGAGCATGATGAACGCGAGCACCGTGACGCTCAGCGCCCCCGCGGGCCACAGCAGCATGTGCGGGGCGTTGCGGATCTGCGTGGAGGCGTTGGAGATGTCGATGCCCCACGAGACGGTGGGCGGCCGCAGCCCGACGCCGATGAAGGACAGCGTGGCCTCCAGGGCGATGTACGTGCCGAGGGCGATGGTCGCAACGACGATGACCGGCGCCACCGCGTTGGGCGCGATGTGCCGCAGCAGCATCCGCATGTTGCCCGCGCCCAGCGCCCGCGCCGCCTGGACGTAGTCGTGCTGCTTGGCGGTGACGACGGCGCCGCGCGCGATGCGGGAGATCTGCGGCCAGCCCAGCAGCACGATGAAGCCGACGACCGGCCAGATGGACCGGCCCGTCACCACGGACAGGAAGACCAGCCCGCCCAGGATGATCGGGATGCCGAAGAACACGTCGGCGAGCCGTGACAGCAGGGCGTCCCACCAGCCCCCGTAGAACCCGGCGAGCCCGCCGAGCGCGCTGCCGAGCAGCGCGGCCCCGGCCGTCGCGCACACGCCGACGGTGATGGAGGCGCGGGCGCCGTGGACGGTGCGGGTGTAGACGTCGCAGCCCTGGGTGTCGAACCCGAAGGGGTGCCCGGGCCGGGCCCCGTCCTGGGCCAGGGCCAGGTTGCACTGCAGCGGGTTCCCGCGAGCAATGAGCTGCGGCCACAGGGCGATCAGCACCAGGAAGACGATGACGAGGGCGGAGACCACGAACACCGGGTTGCGCCGCAGGTCGTGCCAGGCGTCGGACCACAGGCTGCGCGCCTTGGCACTGCCGGGCGCGGCGGGGACCGGCCCGCCCTCCAGGGTCTCCGCCTCGCTGGTGGCCAGGCTCATGGCGCCGCCGCCCGCGGGGGTGACGGCCTCCCGTGGGTCGTGCTGCGGGTCGGGCGGCGGCTGCGGCTCAGGCATAGCGGATCCTCGGGTCGAGCACGGCGTAGAGCAGGTCGACGAGCAGGTTGGCCACCAGGAAGACGATGACCAGGACGGTCACGAAGCCCACGACGGTCGGCGAGTTCTGCCGCAGGATGCCCTGGTAGAGCTGGAAGCCGACGCCGTGGATGTTGAAGATGCGCTCGGTGACGATGGCGCCGCCCATCAGCGCCCCGACGTCGGTGCCGATGAAGGTGACCACCGGGACGAGCGAGTTGCGCAGCAGGTGCCGGACGACGATCCGGCGGCGCGGCAGTCCCTTGGCGACGGCGGTGCGCAGGTAGTCGGCGCGGGAGTTCTCGGCGATGGACGTGCGCGTCAGGCGCGTGACGTAGGCGAGGGACGTGAGGGCCAGCACCACGCCGGGCAGCAGCAGTTCGCCGAGCTGCGCGTCGGGCGAGACGGACGGGGTGGCGGTCCCCCACTTCACGCCGAACACGTACTGCAGCACGTAGCCGCTGACGAACGTCGGGACGGAGACCACGACCAGCGTGAGCAGCAGCACGGTGGTGTCCAGGGCGCGCCCGCGCCGCAGCCCGCTGAAGACACCGAGCGCGATGCCGACGACGATCTCGAAGGCGATGGCGACGAGCGTGAGGCGCAGGGTCACCGGGAAGGCGTCGGCCATCAGCTCGGTGACCTTCTGGCCGTTGAAGGCGGTGCCGAAGTTCCCGGTGAGGATCTGTCCCATGTAGTGCAGGTACTGGATGCCCAACGGCCGGTCGAGATAAAGGTCCTTGCGGATCTGTGCGGCGGTCGCGGGGTCGGGCGCCTTGTCGCCGAAGAGCGCGGCGACGGGGTCGCCGAGCGCGTAGACCATGACGAAGATGAGGAAGGTGCTGCCGATGAAGACAGGGATCATCTGCAGCAGCCGCCGGATCACATAACGCCCCATGCCACGCCCCTCACTTGACCCCTCGCCCGGCCTCTCATTTGACGGTGATCCGCTCGTAGACCGGGACGCTGAACGGGTTGAGCATCACGCCGGAGAGGCCGGAGGCGTATCCGGCGCTGCCGTTCTGGTACCAGAGCGGGATGGCGGGCATCTGCCGGGCGAGGACCTGCTCCGCGTCCTGGAAGGTGGCGACGGCCCGGGCCGGGTCGGACTCGGCGTTGGCCTCGTCGACGAGCCGGTCGAAGTCACTGCTGCTGAACTTGCCGTAGTTGGAGGAGGCGTCGGTGTAGTAGAGCGGCTGGAGGAAGTTCTGGACGAGCGGGTAGTCCATCTGCCAGCCGGATCGGAACATGCCCGTCACCTTCTCGCCGGTGATCCGGTTGCGGAAGTCCGCGAAGGTGCCGACGGGGTCGACGGTGCAGGCCCGGTCGTTGCCGAGGGCGTTGTTGATGCTGTTGCAGACGGCGTCCATCCACAGCCGGTGGGATCCGGTGTCGACGTTCGAGGTGACGGTGACGTGCCCGCCGGGCAGCCCGCCGCCCTCCTCGATGAGCTGCCGGGCCCGGACCGGGTTGTACGTGCAGGCCTCGCCGCACAGGCCGGCCTTGTAACCGCCCTGGACGCCGAGCACGGGCGAGGTCCAGTCGGTGGCCGGGGTGCGGGTCCCCCGGTAGATCTGCCCGGTGATCTCCTCCCGGTTGATCGCCATCGACAGCCCCCTGCGGACCTTCGCCATGCCGCTGTGGGTCCAACTGGCGTCATACATAGGGAAGGAGAGGGTCTGGATGATCCCGGCGGGCTGATTGATGTAACGACCGTCGAGGTCGCTCTTCACGTTCTTCAGCTGGGCGCTGGGGATGTCGTCGACGAGGTCGAGGTTGCCGGCCATGAGGTCGGTGTAGGCCGTGTTGTTGTCGGTGTAGACCCGCAGCTCGACGCCCTTGTTCCGGGCCTTGTCGGGACCGGGGTAGCCGTCCCACCGCTTGAGCCGCATCACGGACCCCTTGGCGTAGGAGTCGATCGTGTAGGGCCCGTTCCCGACGGGCTTTTTCAGCCAGCCCGCGTGGTCGGTGAAGAACGCGCGGGGCAGCGGGGCGTAGGCGGCGTAGCCGAGGGTGTCCGGCCAGGTGGAGAACTTGGTGCGCAGCCGGACGGTGAAGGTCCGGTCGTCCTGCACGGCGAGCCCGGACAGCGTCCGGGCGGTGGCGGCCCCGGAGGCGGGGTGGACCTTGTCATACCCGTCGATGTACTCGAAGAAGGAGGCGTTCTTCTGCTTGTTGTCGACGAGCGCGCCGTAGTTCCAGGCGTCGACGAAGGAGCGGGAGGTGACCGGCTCGCCGTTGCTGAAGGTCCACCCGCGTTTGAGGGTGATGGTGAAGTTCTGCTGGTCGGGGGACTCGATCTGCTCGGCGAGCATGTCCTCGGCGGCGCCGGTCTGCGGGTCGTACCGCTTGAGCCCCCGGAAGACCATGTCGAGGACCTTGCCGCCCTGGACCTCGTTGGTGTCGGCGGGTTCGAGCGGACTCTGCGGGTCGCCCCAGGAAGCCCGCACCACCCCGGCCCGCGCCCGCCCGCCCCCCGTACACCCGGCGGCGGCCGCCACCAGCACCACGGCCACGGCACCGCAGACGGCCCGGCGGGCACGGGTGCGCGTGCTCGGGCGCATGGGGCCTCCTCCGGTGCCGGGATGCAGTAAATACCACTTAAGGCCTGATTTCACCCCACGAGGGGAGGTGAGACCGGGTTCCGGGCGCCGGACGGGCGGAGAAACCGCCCGGATGCGGGAGTGCGGGCGCGCGCGGGGCATCGGCCCCGAACTGATCAGCCGGTTTCGATCACCATCGAAAGACCTGGCCGCCGGGCGCGGTGATCAGCAGGATCTCTGACGCCCCTACCGCTGGTAACGGGCTCCGTCTCCGGAGAGGGACCACCTGTGATCAAGCGCATCCTCGGGACCGCCGCCGCAGCCGCCGCACTCGGCCTGGCCGTCGCCGCACCCGCCACGGCCCAGGAGGCCGGGCGCCCCGACATCACCAACCCGGTGTGCGACGGCAGCGACTACGTCACCGTGTACTCCGATTACGGCTCGACCTGCTACGCGAACGCCGGCTCCACGCACCCCAACATCCACAACGTCTGGCAGGTGTGCAGCGGGAACAACGACATCTACGTCCAGTTCGCCTCCGGCGGCCCGGCCGGACAGGACATAGCCCGGCACACGTGCTACTCCCTCAAGGACTGGGCGGGCGACTCGTACCTCACGTATCTGCAGATCTACTGATCCGGAGCCGCCCGGCCTCCGGCGCGAGGGCGGCCGGCCGCTGCGGACGGCCGCCTCGACACCGTTCAGGAGCAAGGGAGTTGTCACGGGCGCCATGGTGACAGCAGCCCATGACAGGCAAGGGATTAACCGACAGACCGGTACAATGCCCCCTTGCCATGTCCCAAGTAATGAATCCGGCGGCGGAAGACACCGCGCCCGCGCCCTCCCCCACGTCCGCGCCCGCCGGCCGGCGCCGCCCGGCGAAGGCCTCGCGTCTCGCCGTGCTGGACGGGCTCCGGCTCGTCGCGGCCCTGATGGTCGTCGTCTACCACTACACGGCGATGGACAACCCGTGGGCGGGGCACACCAGAACGATCTTCCCCACGCTCCACAAGTTCTCCCAGTACAGCTGGACCGGTGTCGAGGTCTTCTTCCTCATCAGCGGTTTCGTCATCTGCATGAGCAGCTGGGGGCGCTCGGTCGGCGACTTCTTCGTCTCCCGCATCTCCCGGCTCTACCCGGCCTATTGGGTCGCGGTGGCCGTGTCGTTCGCCGTGATCACCCTCTGGCCGCTGGTCCCGCTGTTCCACCGCGTGGACGGCTGGACGCACGCCGCGATCAACATGACCATGCTGCAGGGCGGCATGGGGATCCCGGACGTCGACGGCGTGTACTGGACCCTCTTCTGCGAGCTGAAGTTCTATCTCCTCTTCGCCCTCGTGGTCGTGGCCCGGGGTGTGAACTACCGCAACTGCGTGATCTTCTGCTGTCTTTGGACGGTCGCCGGCATCGTCGACTACACCGCGCCGAGCCAGCTCCTCGACATGTGGGCCATGCCGCTCTTCTCGCCGTACTTCGTGGCCGGCATCGCGTTCTACCTGATGTACCGGTACAAGCCGAACGCCGTGCTCACCGGCATCGTGCTGGTCTCGTTCCTGCTCGCCGAGAACCAGATCGTCAAGCGCGTCGGCTTCAACCTGACCGAGCCGCACCGCCCGATCCCGGCCTGGCCCGCCCAGGTGATCGTGGCGCTGGCCTTCGCCTTCATGGCGCTGCTGGCACTGGGCGCCTTCGACCGCATCCAGTGGCGCTGGCTGACCACGGCGGGCGTCCTCACCTACCCGCTGTACCTGCTGCACGAGGACATCGGCTGGACGATCATCGCCGCCCTCCGCCACAAGGCCTCTCCGCTCACGCTGGTGGCCGGGACGACGGTGGCGATGATGCTGGCGGCCTACCTCCTCCACCGGCTGGTGGAGCGCCCGCTGGGGCCACGGCTGAGCCGGTGGCTCAAGAGCGCCACGGCGGAGATCAGGGGCCTGAACCACTGAACGCGCAGTTCCCCGCGGCGCCAAGAACCACATGCTGGTGCTCCCCGACGCCCAGCGCTTGGACGCGCT
>NZ_JBSFWU010000182.1:0-7698 GCF_053594995.1 Streptomyces sp. NPDC002536 | reverse complement strand
CCCGAACTCCTTCTGCTCCGCGTCCGGCAGGAATCTCACCCGCGCCGTCCCTTCGGCTGCTGGGGCTGCCGAAGCCTGTACGGTGGATCGTACGGAGGTGGCGGCATGCTCGTCGAAGGATTCCAACAGATCTTGGGCTGGGTCTCGCTCGGCCTGCTCGTCTTCACGGTGGTCGCGTTCCTCGACGCCGTGGTGCGCCGTGAGGACGCCTATCGCGCGGCCGACAAGCAGAGCAAGGGCTTCTGGCTGCTCATTCTCGGCATCGCGGTGGCCGTGAACGTCTTCCTCGGAGTCATGTCCTTCCTGCCGATCCTCGGACTGATCGCCACCATCGTCTACTTCGTGGACGTGCGCCCGGCACTCCGGCAGGTCTCGGGCGGCCGCGGCCCCCGCCGCCGGGGCTCCAGTTCGGACGGGCCGTACGGGCCCTACAACGGCGGGCGTTAGGGCCTGTCCGATGGGTCAGTGCGGGCCCTAACCCCGGTCCAGGAGCAGCACGGCCAGGTCGTCCGTCAACTCCTCGCCGTTCAGGGCGCGTACCTCGGCGACGACCGCGTCCAGCAGTTCCTCGCCGGCCAGCCCTTCCTTGACCTGGCGGGTCACCAGCTCGGTCATGCCCTCCTGGCCCAGCCGCCGCGCCCCGGCGCCGACCTTGCCCTCGATCAGGCCGTCCGTGTAGAGCAACAGGCTCCAGGCGTCGCCGAGTTCGACCCGGAGGTGCGGCCAGCGCGCCTGCGGGAGCAGGCCGAGCGCGGGGCCTCCGCCCTCCTGCGGCAGCAGGCCCGGGGCCCTGCCGGGACGCACCAGCAGCGGCGCCGGGTGGCCGGCCAGGCAGAGGCCCGCCGAGCGCCCGTCCGGCGCTATGTCGACGGTGCACAGCGTCGCGAAGATCTCCTCGTCGGCGCGCTCGTGCTCCAGCACCTGCTGGAGCGTGCCGAGCAGCTCGTCGCCGCACAGCCCCGCGAACGTCAACGCCCGCCACGCTATGCGCAGTTCGACGCCGAGGGCGGCCTCGTCCGGGCCGTGGCCGCAGACGTCGCCGATCATCACGTGCACGGTGCCGTCGGGCGTGCGCACCGTGTCGTAGAAGTCGCCGCCGAGCAGCGCCCGGCTGCGGCCGGGCCGGTAGCGGGCGGCGAACCGCAGGTCGGAACCCGCCAGCAGCGGGGTCGGCAGCAGGCCGCGCTCCAGCCGGGCGTTCTCCTGGGCGCGCAGCCGCGACTCGGTGAGCTGCCGCTGTGCCAGGTCCGCGCGCTTGCGCTCCACGGCGTAGCGGATGGCCCGGCTGAGCACCCGGCCGTCGAGCTCGTCGCGGAAGAGGTAGTCCTGCGCGCCGACCCGCACGGCCTCGGCCGCGCGCTCGGCGTCGGCCTCGGCGGTCAGCGCCAGGACGGCCTGGCGCGGGGCGAGGCGCAGCACGTGGCGCAGGGTGGCCAGTTCCTCGGGCGGGCCCACGGCCACGCCCTCGGGGAGACCGACGGCAGGCAGGGACAGGTCGAGCAGGATGCAGTGGACGTCGTCGGTGAGCAGCCGCTCTGCCTCGGTGAGGTTGCGGGCGGTACGGATGCGGACGGGGCGGCCCGCGGAGCACGTCGTCTCCGCCATCGCGGGGACCGAGAGCGAGCCCGTGGGGTCGTCCTCGATCACGAGCAGCGTCAGTCCGCCCTCGGGCAGCACGACGGAGGGCTCCGCCTGCCTTTGCGCGGGTACGGACATCACTCGGTTTCCTTCTCTCCCCCCGCGGGCACGGCGCTCCGCCGACGGGCGGGTACCGAACGTGACCCTAGCGCCAGGGCCCGGGCGAACGGAATGGTACGGAGCCATCCGCCTCTGTCATATGCCCATGCCAAGGGCCCTTTTGGCCGCATAACGTTGCGGACATGACATGACCAGAGTCACGTGGGACGAGCGTCTGCTCAGGCTTCCGTCTCGTTCCGCGGACGGCGGCGGGCGGCAGCGGACGACAAGCGGGCGTCACCTGTGCAGAGCCCGCGCGCCGGGACCGTGCCGACCCGTCGGACAGGCCCTAGCCCGGCCGCACCGCCCCGAGGACCGGCATCGAGCCCGCGCCCGTCGTCGTCACCTGCCGCCCCGGCCGCGGCGCGTGCACGATCATGCCGTCTCCCACGTACATCCCCACATGGCTGGCGTCGGCGAAGTAGATGATCAGGTCGCCGGGGCGCATGTCCTTGACGTCCACCCGCGGCAGCTGCCGCCACTGCTCCTGCGAGGTGCGCGGTATGGCGCGCCCGGCCGCGGCCCAGGCCTTGAGGGTGAGGCCCGAACAGTCGTAGGTGTCCGGGCCCTCGGCGCCCCAGACGTAGTCCTTGCCGATCTGCGCTGTCGCAAAAGCGACGGCCTGCCGGCCCCCGGAGCTCGCCGCGCCGGAGCCCGTGAGCACGCCGCCCTGCCCGGCCAGCCACTTCTCCTGCGCCTGCCGGGCCTGCTCCTCCTCCAGCTGCCGCAACCGCTCCCGCTCCTTCTCCTGCAGCCGGGACTCCAGCTCCCTGGCGGCCGACAGGCGGGACTCGATCTCCTTCTTCGCGTCCTCCTTCTCCCGGCGGTCGGCGTCGAGCTGCTTCCGGCGCTCGTCGGCGGCCTTGGCGTACCGGTCGAGCTCGGCGCGGGCGGCGGTCTGCTCGGCGATCAGGTCGCGGGTGGCCTGCTGGCCCTTGCGGAGCAGGGAGACGCCGTCGAAGAAGGCGCCGGGCGAGGGCGCGAAGAACAGCTGGGCCTGCGGGGACATCCCGCCGTTGCGGTACTGGGCCCGGGCCAGGGCGCCGGCCTGGTTCTTCAGCCGGTCCAGGCGCTGCTGCGCCTCGGTCAGGGCGCGGGCGATGTCGGCGACGTTCTTCTCCTGGAGGCGCTGCTGCGCGCTCGCCGCGTTGTAGGCGTCGGTGGCCACCTCGGCCTGCCGGTACAGGGTCTCCACCTGCTTGTGGACGTCCTCCAGAGATGGGGACGAGGACGGTGACGGGGGGCCGGGCTCGGCGTACGCCCCGGGGGCGGCCAGCGCGAGGAGCGTCCCCGCCGCGCACACGAGCGCGGTGGCGGTGGCGACCCGCCTGCCGCGGCCCGCCGAAGCGCCCGTCCGTCGTCCAGGAACCCGCACAGGACACCTCCGCGACTCCGCCCCCGCGCCTGACACTGCGTCACTCGAAGTTCGGATCGTGCCATGCCCGCCTGGATTGGAACAGAGACCTGGGTCACACTTCGTGCGGAACCAGCCGCGCCCCCGGCCACCACACTGATGGCCGAGGTTCACCCTCCGTTCACTCGCACCCATCGACTGCTTCACCTGATCTGCCTAATTTCGGCCCTGAGGGTGAGAGAGCCACACCGTCCGGACGGCCTCCACCCGGCTCGGTCGTATCGAACGGCTGAACAGCACGACACACCTCTCGCACGCCGCCCCAGCGGCGGCTCCCGGAAGGAACACCCCAACAGTGAAGCTTCAGCGCAAGAACCGGCTCCGCGCCGTCGCCTTCGGCGCCATCGCCGTCTCCGGCGCCCTGGTCCTCACGGCGTGCGGCTCGGACAACAACAGCGGCGGTTCCACCGGTGGGGGCGACTCCACCAAGGCGGCCGGCAACATCAAGTGCGACGGCCAGGGCTCGCTGCTCGCCTCGGGCTCGTCCGCACAGAAGAACGCCATGGACCTGTGGGTCAAGAACTTCACGGCGGCCTGCAAGAACATTCAGATCAACTACAAGCCCACCGGTTCGGGCGCGGGCATCCAGGAGTTCCTCCAGGGCAAGACCGCCTTCGCGGGCTCCGACTCGGCGCTCAAGCCGGAGGAGGCCGAGAAGTCCAAGAGCGTCGTCAAGGGCGGCCAGGGCATCGACCTCCCGATGGTCGGCGGCCCGATCGCGATCGGCTACAACGTGCCGGGCGTGGACAACCTGGTCCTCGACGCCGACACCCTCGCCAAGATCTTCGACGGCAAGATCGAGAAGTGGAACGACGAGGCGATCGCCAAGCTCAACAAGGACGCCAAGCTCCCCGACCTGAAGATCCAGGCCTTCCACCGCTCCGACGAGTCGGGCACCACGGACAACTTCACCAAGTACCTCAAGGCCGCGGCCGGCTCGTCCTGGCCGCACGAGTCCGGCAAGGCCTTCCCGGTCAAGGGCGGCCAGTCGGCCGACGGTTCGGCCGGAGTCTCCTCGCAGGTCAAGCAGACCTCGGGCGCCATCTCCTACTTCGAGCTGTCCTACGCGACCGCCAACTCCATCAAGACGGTCAAGCTCAACACCGGCGCCGCCGCCCCGGTCGAGGCCACCTCGGACAACGCCTCCAAGGCGATCGCCGAGGCCAAGATCACCGGCACCGGCCAGGACCTCGCGCTCCAGCTCAACTACACCACCAAGGCCGAGGGCGCCTACCCGATCACCCTGGTGACGTACGAGATCGTCGGCGACAAGGGCAACAAGCCCGAGACCCTCGCGGCGACCAAGTCCTTCCTCACCTACATCGCCAGCGAGGACGGCCAGTCCGTGCTGAAGGACCTCGGCTACGCCCCGCTGCCCGCCGAGATCGCCAAGAAGGTCCGCGAGACCGTCGCGAACATCTCCTGACCCGGTGCGGCCGGCTCCCGCCTCACCCGGGAGCCGGCCGCGCCATCCGGTGCACCGCCGCGCCAGGAACCGTGACCCACGACCGGGTCCGGCTCCGCAGACCGGAGAAACCTCATGGACATAACTCCCGCCACAGCAAGCCCACCGCCCACACCGGGCAACGGCCCCGCCCACGCCGGCCGACCGGCCAAGGCGGCCGCCCGCGCCGGTGACCGCGTCTTCCTCGCGCTCTCCCGGGGATCCGGGATCCTGCTCCTGGTGATCATGGCCGCCATCGCGGTCTTCCTCACCGTCCGGGCCGCTCACGCCCTCTCCCAGGACCACGGCAATTTCTTCACCACCTTCGAGTGGAACGCCAACGCCAACCCGCCGGTCTTCGGCATCGCGGTTCTGGCCTTCGGCACGATCGTCAGCTCGCTGATCGCCATGGCCATCGCCGTCCCGGTCGCCATCGGCATCGCGCTGTTCATCACGCACTACGCACCGCGCAAGCTGGCCACCCCGCTGTCGTACGTCATCGACCTGCTGGCCGCAGTGCCCTCGATCGTCTACGGCCTGTGGGGCGCCCTCTTCCTGGTGCCGCACCTGGGCGGGCTCTACAGCTGGTTCAACGACTACCTCGGCTGGACCGGGATCCTCGCCTACCACGACGGCGCCGCCCGCTCGCTGTTCACCATCGGCATCCTGCTGGCGATCATGATCCTGCCGATCGTCACCAGCGTCAGCCGCGAGGTATTCCGCCAGGCCCCCAAGATGCACGAGGAGGCCGCCCTCGCCCTCGGCGCCACCCGCTGGGAGGTCATCCGGCTCTCGGTCCTGCCCTTCGGCCGCTCGGGCGTCATCAGCGCGTCGATGCTGGGCCTCGGCCGCGCGCTGGGCGAGACGATGGCCGTCGCGACGGTCCTCTCGCCCAGCTTCACCATCAGCACCAGCCTGCTGGACCCGGGCGGCGGAACGTTCGCCCAGAACATCGCCAGCAGCTTCAAGGAGTCCGGTGAGCTCGGCAAGGACGCCCTGATCGCCTCCGGTCTCGTCCTCTTCGTCCTCACCCTGCTGGTCAACGGCGCGGCCCGGATGATCATCGCCCGCCGCAAGGAGTACTCGGCATGAGCGGAGTGACCATGGACCCCACGCTGACCGCCGAGGACGGCGCCCCGCAGGCGTTCCCGAAGAACAGCCTGCGCCACCCGCGCCTCCCCCGCTGGACCCCCGCCGCCCTCGCCGCCGCCGCGGTCGCCGCCGGCACCGGCATCGGCCTCGGCGCCGGACTGAGCAGCCGCATGCAGTGGGGCCTGATCGCCGCCCTCCTCTACGTCGCCGCGATGTACGTCCTCGCCGCCCGCGTCGAGGGCCGCCGGCAGGCCAAGGACCGGCTGGCCACCAGCCTCGTCTGGGTCTCCTTCGTCCTCGCGGTCGTCCCGCTGGTCTCCCTGGTCTGGGAGACCGTCTCCCGCGGCGCAAAGGTCCTGGACGTCGACTTCCTCACCCACTCCATGGGCGGCGTCCTCACCATCCAGCCCGGCGGCGGCGTCTACCACGCCATCATCGGCACCCTGGAGCAGGTCGGCATCGCCACCGCCATCGCGGCCCCCATCGGCCTGCTCACCGCGGTCTACCTGGTGGAGTACGGGCGGGGCAGGCTGGCCAAGGCCGTCACCTTCTTCGTCGACGTGATGACGGGCATCCCGTCCATCGTCGCGGGCCTGTTCATCCTGAGCTTCTGGATCATCATGCTCGACAACGGCTACTCCGGCTTCGCCGGATCGATGGCCCTGGCGATCCTGATGATGCCGGTCGTCGTCCGCTCCACCGAGGAGATGCTCAAGCTCGTGCCGAACGAGCTGCGCGAGGCCTCGCTCGCCCTCGGCGTGCCGAAGTGGCGCACGATCCTCAAGGTCGTCCTCCCCACGGCCCTCGGCGGCATCGCCACCGGCGTGATGCTCGCCGTCGCCCGCATCGCGGGCGAGACCGCCCCGATCGTCCTCCTGGTCTTCGGCTCCCAGGTCATCAACAACAACCCCTTCGACGGAGCCCAGTCCTCCCTGCCGTACTACATCTACGAGCAGTGGGCGGCCGGCAACGAGGCCAGCTACAACCGCGCCTGGGCGGCGGCCCTGGTCCTCATCGCCTTCGTCATGATCCTCAACCTGGTGGCCCGCGGCATCGCCCGCTGGAAGGCCCCCAAGTCCTCCCGCTGACGCGGATATCGGTAACGAAAGAAGCAGTGATCCCCATGGCCAAGCGAATCGACGTCAGCGGCCTCTCCGCCTACTACGGCAACCACAAGGCCATCGACGACATCTCCATGACCGTCGAGCCCCGCTCCGTGACCGCCTTCATCGGCCCCTCCGGCTGCGGCAAGTCCACCTTCCTGCGCACCCTCAACCGCATGCACGAGGTCACCCCCGGCGGCCGCGTCGAGGGCAAGGTGCTGCTGGACGACGAGAACCTCTACGGCCCCGGCGTCGACCCCGTCTCCGTGCGCCGCACGGTCGGCATGGTCTTCCAGCGGCCGAACCCCTTCCCGACCATGTCCATCTACGAGAACGTGGCCGCCGGCCTCCGCCTCAACGGCACCCGCGTCCGCAAGTCCGAGCTGGACGCCGTCGTCGAGAAGTCGCTGCAGGGCGCCAACCTCTGGAAGGAGGTCAAGGACCGCCTCGACAAGCCGGGCGCCGGCCTCTCCGGCGGCCAGCAGCAGCGGCTGTGCATCGCGCGGGCCATCGCGGTCGAGCCCCAGGTCCTGCTGATGGACGAGCCCTGCTCGGCGCTCGACCCGATCTCGACGCTCGCCATCGAGGACCTCATAGGCGAGCTGAAGGAGCGGTTCACGATCGTCATCGTGACCCACAACATGCAGCAGGCGGCCCGCGTCTCGGACCGCACCGCCTTCTTCAACCTGGCGGGCGTGGGCCAGCCGGGCCGTCTCGTCGAGATCGACGAGACGGCGAGGATCTTTTCGAATCCCTCGGTCCAGGCGACCGAGGACTACATCTCGGGTCGCTTCGGATAAGTCGACTGCAGGTCGGCTGTGGCTGGTCGCGCAGTTCCCCGCGCCCCTTACGGGGCGCGGCCCCCGACTCGCCTTGCGGCGCTGCATGGCGGTGCCGCCCCAAAGGCG
>NZ_JBSFWU010000181.1:0-7722 GCF_053594995.1 Streptomyces sp. NPDC002536 | reverse complement strand
ACTGTAGTTCTGTCGTGTGCTCTTACGATCTACCGTGCCCCGAAGGGGCACGGTTCGCGCCCCGAAGGGGCGCGGGGAACTGCGCGACCAGCCACGACGAGCCCGCAGTCGACACACCCCACGCCCGGCGAACCGCCTAGCATTCGGCATAACGCACCACCGAGAGGAACCCGGCATGAGCAAGGGCAGGGCCCCGCGCACCAGCGTCTGGCTGAGCGGAAAAGCCGGCGCCCCGAAGCACCGGAGCAGCGCCGCAGGCGAAGGGCTCGACCGGGAGCGGATCGTCGCCGCCTCCGTCCGTCTGCTGGACGCCGAAGGCCTGGCCAAGTTCTCGATGCGGAAGCTCGCTTCCGAGCTGGGCGTGACCGCCATGTCGGTCTACTGGTACGTCGACAACAAGGACGACCTCCTCGAGTACGTCATGGACGAGGTCAGCGCCGAGATGCGCGTCCCCGACCCGACGGACGAGTCCGAGGACTGGCGCGACCAGCTGCGCCTGCTCGCCTTCGAGTACCGCGCGGTGCTGCTCGCCCACCCCTGGATGCCCCAGCTCGTGGGCCAGTACCAGAACATCGGGCCGCACGCGATGAAGTTCGCCGACGTCTCGCTGGCCGTGATGCGCCGCTGCGGCGTGCCGCCGGAGTCCATGTCGGGGGCGATCTCCGCGCTGTTCCAGTTCGTCTTCGGCTACAGCACGGCCTGGGTCCTCTACCGGGAGCGCTGCAAGGCGGCGGGCCTCGGCGAGGAGGAGTACTACCAGAACGTCCTGGACGCGGTCACGAACCGCCCCGACCTCATGGAGACGTACAAGGAGTCGGCCGCGATGCTCCGGGCCCGCGACGCCAACCCGATCGAGCAGATGTTCACGCGGGACTTCGAGTTCGGGCTGGAGACGGTGGTCGCCGGCATCGAGGTGATGCGCGACCGCATGCTTGCCCAGCAGGGGCGGCAGCAGAACGCATGAGGGCCCCGGGGGCGGTGCGCCGACAGGCCGTCCCCTGCCTGTCGAAAGCGCACACCGCCACTCCGGGGCCGTGTGCCGGGAACCAGTGCATGCCGTTCTGTTCCCGGCTCCGCCGCGGGGCGCGCTCTCCGCTCGATGGCGCGCCCCGCAGCGGGGTCCGTCAGCCGGCCTGCCGGGCCGGCTCCTCCGCCGTCGCCGCCGCGCCGGCCGTCTCGCCCGTGGCGACCCGGCTCTTCAGCGCGACCTCCTTGATGAAGAGCGTCACGATGAAGGCGATCAGCGCGCACGGGGCCGCGTAGAGGAACACGTCGCCGACGCCGTGCCCGTAGGCGCTCTCGATCACCGTGCGGATCGGGGCGGGCAGCGCGGACGGCTTGGGGATGCCCCCGCCGGAACCCTGCTGCGCCAGGGCCGCGCCCTTGGGGCCGAGGGCCGTGAGGCCGTCCTTGACGTAGTCGGTGACCCGCGTGGCGAGCACCGCGCCGAGCGCGGAGACGCCGACCGCACCGCCGAGGGAGCGGAAGAAGGTCACCACGGAGCTGGCGACGCCGAGGTCCTGCGGCGCGACCTGGTTCTGCGTGGCGAGCACCAGGTTCTGCATCATCATGCCGATGCCGAGGCCCATCAGCGCCATGTAGATGGCGAGGTGCCAGTACGGGGTGTCGTACCGCATGGTGCCCAGCAGGCCGAGGCCGGCCGTGAGCAGCAGACCGCCGGAGACCAGCCAGACCTTCCAGCGGCCGGTCTTGGTGATGATCTGGCCCGAGACGGTGGAGGAGATGAACAGGCCACCGATCATCGGGATCGTCAGCACACCGGACATGGTCGGCGTCTTGCCGCGCGCCAGCTGGAAGTACTGCGAGAAGAACACCGTGCCGACGAACATCGACACACCGACGAAGAGGCTCGCGAGGGAGGCGAGGGCGATCGTCTTGTTGCGGAACAGCCGCAGCGGAATGATCGGTTCGGTCGCCTTGGACTCGACGAACAGGAAGATCGCGGCGAGCACGACCGCGCCGCCGACCATCGCGAAGGTCGTCCCGGAGATCCAGTCGTAGTCGGATCCGGCCCGGGTCACCCAGACCAGCAGCAGGGTCACCGCGGCGGTGATGAAGAAGGCGCCGGCCCAGTCGACCTTCACGTCCCGCTTCACGACGGGGAGCTTGAGCGTCTTCTGCAGCACGATCAGCGCGAGGATCGCGAAGGGCACGCCGACGTAGAAGCACCAGCGCCAGCCGAGCCAGGAGGTGTCGGTGATGACGCCGCCCAGCAGCGGGCCGCCGACGGTCGCGACGGCGAAGGTCGCACCGAGGTAGCCGCTGTACCGGCCGCGCTCGCGCGGGGAGATCATCGCCGCCATGACGATCTGGGCGAGCGCCGACAGGCCGCCGACGCCGATGCCCTGGATCGCCCGGCAGGCGATCAGCATGCCGGTGTTCTGCGACAGACCGGCCGCCGCCGAACCGGCGACGTAGATCACCAGGGAGATCTGGACCAGCAGCTTCTTGCTGAAGAGGTCCGAGAGCTTGCCCCACAGCGGGGTGGAGGCGGTCATCGCGAGCAGCGACGCCGTCACGACCCAGGTGTAGGAGGACTGGCTGCCGTGCAGGTCGTGGATGATCTCCGGCAGGGCGTTGGAGACGATCGTCGACGACAGAATGGCCACGAACATGCCGAGCAGCAGTCCGGACAGCGCTTCCATTATCTGACGGTGCGTCATGGGGGCGCCGGAGCCAGGGGCGGCTCCCTTGTCGGCCTGGCCGCCCCGCACACCGGATGGTGTGGTCGTGGTCATGGACTTCCTGTTCTCTGTCGGGGATCTATGAAGCGACAGGGCGCTTCTAGACGGTGATGTGTGCGGGTGCAGGGACTGTTCGGCCCGGTGCCGGCTCGCGCATGGGCGGCGGGCACTGGCCGAAGTTTTCGCGGAGCCGTGCCAGCAGGCCCGCGAGGAGGGCGACGTCGGCGTCGGACCAGTCGCTCAGGCAGGTGGCCAGGGCGGCGGCGTGCCGCCGGGAGACCTCGTCCAGCAGAGCTTCTCCGCTGGTGGTGAGGCGGACCAGCCGGGAGCGCTTGTCGAGCGGGTCCGGCGTGCGGTCGAGCCAGCCGTGCGCGGCGGCGTAGGAGACGTGCCGGCTGGTCACCGACATGTCGATGTCGAGCAGCTCGGCCAGCTTGCTCATCCGCATCTCGCCGAACCGCGCCAGCAGGGTCAGCACGATCGCCGTGGCGGGGGAGCAGCCCTCGGGAAGGACCCGGGCGATGCCGCGCCGGATCGAGCCGAGGGCGCCGAGCTGGCGGGCCAGCTCTTCGTAGTGCTCCTGTGCGGCCATCGGTTCGTCGGCTCCCCTGAGGTCCTGGATATCGGTTGCTTGGGGCAACCGTATGGGCAATTGGTTGCTGAAGGCAAATGAAAAAGGAGGATTGTCGGGTAAAAGAACTCTCAAGGATCGCTGGTGTCGTGGTAAAGCCGCTGGCCCGCGCGCACGGCGCGGTCCGGTTTCGCTAGGGTCCTGGCCTATGGCCAACCCCCATCAGCAGAGCCCCCACGGCGAATACGACCCGGCGGGCAGCACCCAGATGTTCCGTGCGTTTGTCGACGACGGCCCTTCGCCTGCCCCTTCGCCTGCCGCCGGGCCCGGGCGCCGGGCCGCGGCGCGGAGCTCGGGGCCCGGCGCCGGCGTGATCCTCGGGGTGATCGTGGCGATCGTCGTCGTTGCCGGGGCGGCTTGGCTCGCCTTCAGCTGAGTCGGCCGTCTTGCGGCTGCGGGCCGTCCGTGGCTTGTCGCGCAGTTCCCCGCGCCCCTGACGGGGCGGGGGACGGCGTCGGGGCCGGTGCGCGGTACGGCGTGTTCGTCACCGTGATGTCCCGTGTCTCGATGTGCATGCCCGCCAGGACCCGCCAGGCGTCCACGCACACCGTCCACGTCTGCTCCGCCGTTCGCCGTGGCGCGATCGGCACCGGGAGCGGGCGTGTGGCGGTGACCGTCGCCCAGTCGTTGCCGAGCGCGTCGATGACGTGCGTGCCGAGCGTGACCGTGCCCTCGGTGGCCGGGGTGCCGCCGGTGTTGGTGAAGTCCAACGTGACGTCCTCGCACCAGGGTTGTTCGCCCGGTCTGCGCTGCGGTGCCCCGATGACGACCGTCGGTGACGGTAAGGCCGACGGCGAGGGTGCGGGGGTGGCGGTCCTGCGGGGTGTGGGCGCGGGACCTGCGGTGCGCCGTGGTGACGGCGAGGGCGGGGGCGCGTGTGAGGGCGCGTGTGAACGCGTGGGTGCGGGCGTGGGTGAAGGGTCCAGGGGGACGAACTCCACGCCGCCTGTGGGCGGTACGGCCTGGGACACGTCGGGCCCGGCGGCCCCCGTGGCGACATAGCCCTCTCGGTCGCTGCCGCCGCAACCCGTGATCAGTGCACCCAGGCAGAAGGCTGTGGCCGAGGCGGAAGCGAGTGCCTTTCGGCGCATCGGCCCAGTGTCGCTGACGTTGTGTCAGCTTGGCTAGGGGGCTGCTCGCGCCCTTCGTTCGGCTGCGGGTCGGCTGCGGTTGCTCGCGCAGTTCCCCGCGCCCCTGACGGGGCGCTCAGTCCGCGATCAGTCCCTCCCGCAGCTGTGCCAACGTGCGCGTCAGCAGGCGTGAGACGTGCATCTGCGAGATGCCGACCTCCTCGCCGATCTGCGACTGCGTCATGTTGGCGAAGAAGCGCAGCATGATGATCTGGCGCTCCCGCGGGGGCAGTTTGGCCAGCAGGGGCTTGAGGGACTCGCGGTACTCCACGCCCTCCAGGGCCGTGTCCTCGTACCCCAGGCGGTCCGCGAGGGAGCCCTCGCCGCCGTCGTCCTCGGGGGAGGGGGAGTCCAGCGAGCTCGCCGTGTAGGCGTTGCCCACGGCCAGGCCGTCGACCACGTCCTCCTCGGAGACGCCCAGGCAGACCGCCAACTCCGGGACCGTGGGCGAGCGGTCGAGCTTCTGCGCGAGCTCGTCGCTGGCCTTGGTGAGGGCGAGGCGCAGTTCCTGGAGGCGCCGCGGCACGCGCACGGACCAGCTGGTGTCCCGGAAGAAGCGTTTGATCTCGCCGACCACGGTGGGCATCGCGAACGTCGGGAACTCGACCCCGCGTTCGCAGTCGAAACGGTCGATGGCCTTGATCAGGCCGATCGTGCCGACCTGGACGATGTCCTCCATCGGCTCGTTGCGGCTGCGGAAGCGGGCGGCCGCGTAGCGCACGAGGGGGAGGTTGAGTTCGATGAGGGTGTCGCGGACGTACGTCCGCTCGGCGCTGTCCCGCTCGAGCGTGGCGAGCCGCAGGAAGAGGGAGCGGGAGAGGGTGCGGGTGTCGATGGCTTCGCAGTCGTCGAGCACTGCGGACGGTGCGTCGTTGGCGAGCACCTTTGCGCTGCCCAGGTCTACGGACATGCCACCCCCTTGAGGTCGCGGACGGGTCACAGCAGCTCCCTCGTGCGAGGGGTTCAGCCTCCACCTGAATACCGGAGGCTGCGCTGCGGCAAACGCAGTTCCTGCAGAATGTCACATGTCGGCAACACGCTGTAGCGTCAAGTCGACTTATCTTCCCCATGACACCGGGGATGCTGTCACCCGTGGGGGTTAGGCGTCGATTCGATTTGCGGAGCGGAGCCGGGCGAAGCTTCGTGACAGCAGACGGGACACATGCATCTGGGAGACCCCCAGTTCCGCGCTGATCTGCGACTGCGTCAAGTTGCTGTAGTAGCGCAGTAGGAGGATGCGCTGTTCGCGCTCCGGCAGCTGTACGAGCAGATGCCGTACGAGATCGCGATGCTCCACCCCGGCCAGCGCCGGGTCCTCGTAGCCGAGCCGGTCCAGCAGGCCCGGCAGGCCGTCGCCCTCCTGGGCGGCCTCCAGCGAGGTCGCGTGGTACGAGCGGCCCGCTTCGATGCAGGCCAGCACCTCGTCCTCGCCGATCTTCAGCCGTTCGGCGATCTCGGCCGTGGTCGGGGAGCGCCCGTGCAGCACCGTCAGGTCCTCGGTGGCGCCGTTCACCTGCACCCACAGCTCGTGGAGGCGGCGCGGGACGTGCACGGTGCGGACGTTGTCACGGAAGTAGCGCTTGATCTCCCCGACGACGGTCGGCATGGCGAAGGTCGGGAACTGCACCCCGCGGTCGGGGTCGAAGCGGTCGATGGCGTTGATGAGGCCGATGGTGCCGACCTGGATCACGTCTTCCATCGGTTCGTTGCGGCTGCGAAAGCGCGCCGCGGCGTACCGCACGAGGGGGAGGTTGGCTTCGATCAGGGCGGCTCGCACGCGGGCGTGCTCCGGCGTGCCCGGCTCCAGGCCGGCGAACTCCTTGAAGAGCACCTGGGTCAGCGCCCGGGCGTCGGCGCCCCGGCTCTCCCGGGTGCGGGGAGCGGCTTCCTGGGCTCCTTGGTCGGCCTGGCCGGAGGGGCCGGTTCCGGGGTCCGTGTCCGGCGTCGCGTCGTCGTCCGGTACGGAGACAGGGGGTTCTGTGTCGGAGGCGGTACGGGCCGGCACGGTCACACCCCTTCAGGAACCTTGACAATGCGGTCAACTCTCCGGCAAAAGCGGTCATAGCATCACAAGACATGTCCAGAGTGTGCAAGCACCGCAAAGCGTTGTGTTGCCATGGAAAAGCCCCTCACCGTGACGGTGAGGGGCTTGGTGGGAAAGGGTCCGGCGGAGGCCTCAGAACGGGTAGTCCGCGATCACCCACGTGGCGAATTCCCGCCACTGGGCGACGCCCGCTTGGTGGGCCGGGTGCTCCAGGTACCGCTGCAGCGCCTCGGTGTCCTCGACGGAGCTGTTGATGGCGTAGTCGTAGGCGATCGGGCGGTCCGAGATGTTCCAGGCGCATTCCCAGGAGCGCAGCTCCGGAATGGCCCGCTCCAGCTCCTCGAAGGCCTGGACGCCGGCGATCACGCGCGGGTCGTCGCGGCGGACGCCCTCGTTGAGCTTGAACAGGACGAGATGACGGATCACAGCGGGGCCGTGCCTTCCGTGCCGGTGCGGGTCACTTGATCAGCTGGGTCATGAACTCGCCGATGCTGGTGGCGGCGTCCGAGATCCCCTGGAACCCTATCTGGACCAGCTCGGCGGCCCTGGCCGGGGAGTGGATCACCGTGTACGCCACGAAGATGCCGAGGGCCCAGAAGGCCACCTTCTTTGTCTGCACCATGACGCACTTGCCTCCCCTGCCGTACCGCTCGCGCGGGCGGTCGGGTGATTCTATCCGCACGTGTGCGCGAAACGGGTGGGAGTGAAGGGGCGTAATGGTCCTCACATCACTTTTAGGGACCTATGGCCCTGGGGGGTGGGGTCCTTTGCCTGCCGTTTGCGTGCTGGGCGGGAGGGAGGATGGGGGCGTGCCTGTGCGGATCTGGCAGGAATTCGCCGGCACACGGATGCGGGCCTCACTGCGGGGTCCGGGACGCGTCCCCCCGACTGCGGCCCGGACTTGGAGACCGTGTCCTCGTCGGGGGAAGCGGTTTGTCCCCCCGATACCGCTTCCCCCGCCCAGGGGCGGCGCCACTTCGGGGGTTTTGCTTTGCCCCGTCAGGGGCGCGGGGAACTGCGCGACCAGCCACGATGCGCCCGCAGACGACGCGTTCCTCCGTTCCCGGGGCTTCGCCCCGGACCTCAAGGCGGTGTGTCGGCTGCAGGCCGCCGGTGGTTGCTCGCGCAGTTCCCCGCGCCCCGTCGGGGCGCCCCCCCCACAGCCCCCGTTTCCGAAAACCACGTTAAGAAGTGAGATAGGAAGAGCGGGGT
>NZ_JBSFWU010000180.1:0-7859 GCF_053594995.1 Streptomyces sp. NPDC002536 | reverse complement strand
TGATGCGCAGAGAACGCATGGTTGATGTTCCCCCGAATAGTGACATGTGCTGCGCCGTACCCTGTGCGGCGCTTGAGAAGCCGAGCGGTTGTCGGTTCAACAGCCGCTGACAGCGGATCAAGGTACCGGAGAGTTCACCGCTTGGGGATCATGGGGCTCGCACTGTCACAGGAGGCGTTGAGCGATTCGTCCGGGGAGTCGCGTCTGGTGTGAAGTTCAGGCGTCTCGCCGGTTTGGGGCGGATTCGCCAGTGAGGCGCGGCGCAATGAGGTCAGCGCCACATCCACTCTGCGAACGTGCCGTAGCGGCCGGCGGAGGAGTCGGTGAAGTAGCCGCCGAACATCAGGTGCGAGGTGGACGTGTTGCTCCCGCCCGCCCACAGCGTGTACGTCTGCACCTCGGAACTCCCGGCGAGCGGGCGCGAGAGGGTGAGCGTCCGCGAGGCGTCGGACCAGGCGCCGCTGACGCGCTCGTCGTAGCCGAGCGCGTAGAAGCGCATGTCGGCCTGCACTTGCCCTTGGTTCGCGCTCAGGATGTGCAGGGTGCCGGTGTAGCCGTTGGCGTTGAGCTGGTACAGGCCGGTGATGTCGGTGGCGTCCCGGACCGTGACGTGAGCGGCGGCGACGGCCTTGTGCTCGGCCGACGCCGCGCTGACGGCGGTGGCCGGGACGGCGGCCAGCACGGCGAGCAGGGTCAGGAGCAATCTGGATCTGTGGATCCGCTTCATGAGGGTGCTGTCCCTTCTCGTGGACCGGTTGCGTCTGACGTAGCGTCAGGGACCGTAGGGCCGTGGGCCGTCGGACCGCCAGAACGCGCGTGCTCGACTACCGGAAAATTGACGCCGGTTACGACTCGTCGTCGGGAGGCGACAGATAGCGGACGGCGACACCGTGCGACCGTAGCCGGTCTTCCACCGTCGCACGGGCGGTGTCCGCGAGCGCGATCTGCTCGGCCGTCGGAGCAAGGAGGAGTTGTACGGATCCGCTCCCGCCGTAGGCGAGTTGCCCGGTGATCCGGCGCCAGGCGAAACGGGTGCCGCAGGGGCGCTGCAGCGGCCCCGTGTCGTACTCGGCCACGGCGACGGATGCGCCGTGCACGGCGGCGAGCCGGTGGAGGCGGCGCATGACGGCTGCGGGATCGCTGCCGTCGTGGATGCAGGCGTACAGGGCGGCGCGGGGCGCGCCGGAATGGTGCCCTGGCAGAAGTGCGGCGAGCCGTTGGACGTTGATGGCCAGGAGCTCGGTGTGGGAGACGATGCCGCGGGTTCCGGGGCGCGGCTCCATGGTGAGGCACCACTGCGCGGCGGCGAGCACCCGGTTCCCGGCCGGGGGTGCGCCGGGTTCCTGGAGCTGCCGTTCCACGGCCGGGATCACCTCCTGCAGGTGCTCGCGCAAGAGCGAACTGGCCTCGGCGCATTGCCGGGTGTCCTGAGGGCGGACGGCCGGGTCGTCGTGGAGGACGCGGGTGGCGGTGCGGAGGATGGCTCGCAGGTTCGGCCCGGCGGCCGGCTCCGCTGCATTGTTCCGTACAGCTGTGCTTCCCATGGGCTCTCCCCATCCGAGTGTGCCTCGATCGCAGCAGTGATCGTCGTATGGGAGGAGCCTCGGCCACGCGTGAGGACATCTCCATGTCGCGGAACCGCCTTATGCCTGCCTCGAATCGACGCGTTTTGCTCCACCGCGCCACGCAGGTGCCGTCTTCCTGTCATCTTCGGGGAGCGGGCATCAAGGACTGAGCGAAGGTGATACCCAAGAAGGTATGGAAGCCGCCCCGGAGACGTTGCTGCGCAGACTGGTGAGGCAGCAGAACATCGAGCCGTACAAACAGTTCTGTCGCGAGTTCGAGCGGGCCGCCCGTTCCCTCGGCGATCGGGACAACGATCCGGAGATGCGGCAGGCGACCGTCGGTGAGCGGCAGTACGCGCGTTGGCGGACGGGCGAAGTGCGGCGTCAGCCACACCCGTTGGCCTGTAGAGTCCTTCACCACATGTTCGCCTCTTCCGCGCGCGAACTCCTGGACCCTGCACCGCGACCGGCTGTCGAACCCGCATGCGTGACGCCGTCGCGAGGAGCGGAATTCGACGACGAGGAACTGATGACGTCCGCGTACGAGGCTGCCACTCATGCTGGAGAAGCCGCCGCGCAGGCCCTGACGGCTGAAGCCATCGTGCTGATGCGAACCGAGGTGGAACGCATTGCCCGCTCCTATCACCGGATCGCTCCCTACCAGGTGTTCATCAGCGCGAAACGCATGCGCGAACTGGCTGGACGGCGCATGCCTCTCACACACAGGCCGGATCAATCCCGTGACCTGTACCTGATCGCCGGCCAGGCATCTGCACTGATGGCGGCCTCCGCCTTCGACCTCGGGGCACGGGAGGCCTCGCAGACGCTCACCTACGCCGCGATGATGTATGCGCGGCCCATCGACTACCACCCCCTCATGTCATGGTGCACTGGAACGCTTGCTCTCCTGGCCTACTGGGACCGCAGGCCAGGGGAAGCCCTCCTCCACGTCGGAGCCGCCCGGCAATGGGCTTCGTCGGGCGCGGCTCTCAGCAGATTGCACAGCATTGCCGGTCGGGCATACGCGCACCTCGGTCAGGCGGCGGACACGCGGCGTGAACTGAGCGCTGCCGAATTCACCGACCGAAGTGTGCTGGACGACCTTCACGACGGCATCGGTGGTGAATTCGGATTCAGCGAAGAACGCGCACAGATGTCCGCAGATACCTCTTGGGCCGTACTGGGACACGGTGACGGTGTGGTCTCCTGCTCGGGCCGGGCACTGGAGCTCGTCCGAGCGCGGCCTTCGGCTCAGCGGTCCGTCAAGGTGGAATCCGAAGCAGCTGCAGACCTCGCATATGGACACCTGCTCCAGCAGGAGTTGGAAGCTGCTGGACGGGCGTTGGAGGCGGTCTTTACCGTTCCCCCCGAGCACCGGGTCGACGGCCTGATGCGTCGTGTGACGAACGTGGGGGACATGCTGGCGAGTCGGCCGTTCCTGCGTGCGCGACTGACATCCGAGCTCGGAGAACGACTGGTGGACTTCGGCCGGGAGTCGGCCAGGACTCTGCTGCCGGCATCGGCTCCCCGAGCCCTGGATCAGTGAGGCCCTGGGCGGCGGGTCCGCAGCCACTCCTCAAGCAGCGCCGCCTCCTTGGCTGCGCCGATCCCGTGCCTGGCGGCCCGCTCGTGCTCCAGCACGGCCTCGCCGCTCGTCATCCAGTTCCACGTGTCCGTGACCGTCTGCTCCAACGGTCGGCATTCCAGGCCCTGGGCCCGGGCTCGTTCGCCGTCGACCTGCCATGTGGCGGGGTAGGTGCGCCACAGGGGCAGCTCCGTCCACTGCCGCACATGGTGCGAGAGCAGGAAGGAGTCGTCGACCCACTCCAGTTCGGCCTGTCCGGTGCCGGTCCCGGTGGCCCGTGCGCATGCGAGGAGCAGGTCCCGCATCGTGGAGTGCCCGATCGGTGCAGCCACATTGAAGACCTCGTGCCCGTCGGCATGTTGGGCACGGTGGCACGCGAACGCGGCGACGTCGCGTACGTCGACGGGCTGAATCGGCTGCGCCGGGCGGCCAGGCGCGAGAATCCTGCCGCCACGTGCGACGCGCCGCAGCCACCAGGGCAGGCGGCCGATGTTCTCGTGCGGTCCGAGGATGACGCCCGGCCGCAGGATCGACAGACGGCTGCCCAGATTGCGCAGGGCAGTCGTCTCGCAACGGGCTTTGTCCAAGCCGTAGGCCACGTTGACGTCTTGGGGCACGCACTCTGCGGGGGTGGTGGCCAGCGTAGGACTATCCTCGGTCAGCGGCTTCATGGGCCACTGGGCATAGACCGAGACGGTGGAGACGTAGACATAGCGTTGTGTGACGTCTGCCAGTGCCCGGGTCGAGGCGTCGACCGCATCCGCGTCCATTCCGGAGGTGTCGACGATCGCATCCCAGGGGCCGTGCGAGGCAAGCCGCCGGAGCTCGGCCGGATCGGTACGGTCGCCGCGGAGCGCGGTGACTCCGTGCGGGTTCCTACCGGTCCTGCCGCGATTGAACACGTGAACCTGCCAGCCGCGCTCCAGAGCCTCGACGGCAACCGCCCGTCCGAGGAAGTGCGAACCGCCCATGACCAACAGCGTCTTCGTCATGGACCTGATCTTGCCGTGACGCCGGAGCGCGTCACAACGGTGACTGCTGGGTACGTACCGTTGACCGTCCGGCGCCGCTTGGAGGCTATGGGATGGAAGGGGGGCTTTCGATCGCCGCATCGAACTCGTACGAGACACCGGTGGAGTTCGGCAGCATGGACGGGCTGCGGCTCGCAGGGACGTATGAGTCCGTCTCCCAGCCCAGCCGTGGAGCTGTACTGATCCACGGCGGAGGCGTGACGCGAGAGGAAGGCGGTTTCTACCGGCTGCTCTCTGCCGGACTTGCGGCAGCAGGAACAGCGGTGCTGCGCTTCGACCTGCGCGGGCATGGGGTCAGCGAAGGCCGCCAGGAGGATCTGACGCTCGCTGCAGTCGCCAACGACATCCGCTCGGCAGCCGGGTTCGTCATGGGAAGGGCCGGTACCCGGGCGGTGTATCTGATCGGTGCCAGCTTCTCCGGCGGTGCCACAGCCATGGCTGCAGCCGCTTGGCCGCAGATGGTTCGAGGACTTGTGCCGTTCAATCCGCTGTTCGACTACAAGTGTCGATTCATCGATCAGAAGCCGTATTGGAGAGCCGGCCACCTGCAGCCCGACGAGGCGCGGTCACTGTTCGCGCAGGGGTATCTGCGCCACTCACCGAGCTTCAAGCTCGGGCGGCCCCTGCTCAACGAGGTCTTCCACGTGGTTCCCGCCGAATACCTTGCCAAGGTCTGTCAGCGAACCCTCGTCGTGCACGGGACGAAGGACACGTTCATTCCCGTCGAGTCCTCGCGGAAGTTCCTGCCTCTCTTGGGGACCGCTGATCGGCAGCTTCTGGAGATCGATGGTGCACAGCATGGGATCGCCATGCCCGAGGACCCGGACCACGAACATCCGCAGACACGGATCTGGCAGCGGCAGGTCATCGAAGCAGTCGTGCAGTGGACTTGTGGTGGTTCGTGAGCGGTCCGGGTGCTGTCTCATGGTCTGCTCCCCGCGCCAGTCATGGGGCCGGCTTTGGGTCACCTCCTCCCCGTGGCTCCACCAGGGCGCCGGCAAGTAGAAGCGGCCCCCTTGACCCTGCCACCGTGTGAGGCCCTCGACTCGGAGACACCATGTTCACCATCGGAGACTTCGCCCGGCACGGACGTGTGTCCGTCCGCATGCTGCGGCACTACGACGCCATCGGGCTGCTGCGCCCGGCCGAGGTCGACCCCGTCAGCGGCTACCGCTTCTACGAGGCCGGCCAGCTCGCGCGGCTCAACCGGGTCATCGCCCTGAAGGAGCTCGGATTCACGCTCCAGCAGGTGCACGTGATCCTGGACGAGCAGGTGAGCACCGAGCAGCTGCGCGGCATGCTGCGGCTGCGGCAGGCCGAGCTCGAAGAGGCCGTGGCTGCTGCCGCGATGCGGCTGGCGCAGGTCGAGGCGAGGCTCCGGACGATCGAGAGTGAGGGACGCATGAGCACCGACGATGTCGTCGTCAAGCGGATCCCGACCGTCCGTGTGGCCGAGTTGAGCGGTGTCGCCGCCGGGTACGCGCCCGAGCAGATCGGCCCGGTCGTCGGGCCGCTCTTCGACGAGCTGTGCCGGAGGCTGACCGAGGCAGGGGTGACCCCGGTGGGGTCGGGGATCGCGTACTACGAGAGCGCGCCGGGCGCGGACGGCGGCGACGCGATTCTCGTGCACGCCGCCATGCCGGTCGCCACGAGCGCGATCGGCTCCGGCTTCACCCTTGTCGACCTGCCCGCGATCGACAGCGCGGCGACCATCGTCCACCGCGGTTCGATGGACGATGTCATGCCCACCGTCCAGGCCCTGGCCCGGTGGATCGACGCCAACGGCCACCGGTCCGCCGGCTTCGCCCGGGAGCTCTGCCTCAAGGCGCCGGAGGACCGGGCCGGGTGGGTGACCGAGCTCCAGGAGCCGATCACCACCGCATAACTCGCGGATCAGGCGAGGTTGGTCCGGGCCCACTCGGCCAGCACCCGTGCGCAGTCGTCGACGGACTCGCGCCAGCTGCGCGCGGCACCCTCGTCGGCCTCGTCGCTGACGTGCTTGACCAACCGGATCGGCACCCCGGCCTGCTCGGCCACCGAAGCCAGCGCGTACCCCTCCATGTCGACGAGGTCGGCACGTGCCGCGAGCCGCTCGCGCGCCGCCGACTCGGAGACGAAGGTGTCGCCGGTCGCCAGGGTGGGGCCGGTTCCGGAACCGGCGAGCTTGATCGGCCCCCCGAACGTGTCGCCGGTCAGCGTGTGCAGCAGATCGGTGTCCAGGTCGTGCTGGATCACCACCGCGATCTCCTGTGTAGTGCCCGCCCAGCCCGCCGTCAGGGCACCCGCCGTGCCCAGGTTGACGATCGAGGACGGCTTCGGCCCACGGGCGAGCACGGTCGCCAGGGCGGTGGCCGCATTGACCTTGCCCATCCCGGTCAGCAGCACGGGAAGCGTGCCGTCGAGGTGGGCGGCCTCTTCCTTCACCGCGAGGACGAGCAGGGGGCGGTCGGCGGATATTTCTCCGATGAGCTGCATTCGGCCAGGTTACGGGGCGCTTGTGATGGTGATCAAACGTCCGGGTAATCTCGACCACATGGCGAACCGCTGGGTCGGAGTGACCGTCGACTGCGTCGATGTGAAACGCGTGGCGGGTTTCTGGAGTGTGCTGCTGGACCGCCCGGAGGGGCCGTCCCAGCCCGGCTGGGTCTACCTCGGCGGCGGCCCCGACGACCCGCAGCCCCGTCTCATCTTCCAGCCCGTGACCGAGCCGAAGCGCGGCAAGGTGCGTCTGCACCTCGACGTCGCAGTCGACGACATCGACCAGGGCATTGCCCAAGTCATCGCCCTCGGTGGCACGTTCACCGGCGAACGGCACGACTACGACGAGGGCGTGGTCGTGGTGATGGCCGATCCCGAAGAGCACGAATTCTGCCTGGTTCAGTACTGCTGACTTCACATGCCTTAGGACCAACGGCCCACCACCCTCCCGACGCCCGCCCGACGACCCCCGCCCCCCACACGTGACACGCTGCCCCCATGACCACCACCTGGCCCGATCATCTCGCCGTCGGTGCCGTGCGGTTCGCGCGGCCGACGGCCAAGTACGACGACGTCCTGTCCTTCTACCGCGACGACCTCGGCCTCCCCGTGCTCGCCGACTGGCGTGGTCACGCCGGGTACGACGGCGTCGTGTTCGGGCTGCCCGGCGCGCCCGTCCAGATGGAGATCACGCAGCACGGGGTGCAGCCGCGGATCCCCGAGCCGAACCCCGAGAACCAACTGGTGCTGTATCTCAAGGGGACCGAGGCCCGTGACATCGTCGTGCGGCGCATGGAGGAGCGCGGGCACCGGCCTGTGGCCGCGGCCAATCCGTACTGGCCCGAGCGCGGTGCGGTGCTGTTCGAGGACCCGGACGGCTGGCTCGTCGTGCTCGCGCCGTGGGTGTTCGGTACGGACCCGGTGCCGGGCCCCCACTAGGGGGTGTCCGGCGGATCTTCGTCGCGCGGCACCACAGCGCCCCGTAAGGGGCGCGGGGAACTGCGCGACCAGCCATAGTCGGCCTGCAGTCGACGCACTGCCCCAGGGATCCGGGGCGAAGCCCTGGGCCCTTCGACTGAGGGCGCGTCGTGGCCGGGCGCGCCCACGCGGCGGAGCCGCTGGGGGTACCTCCCAGCGGTAGCTGGGGGAGAAACAGCCCCGCGCCCCTGACGGGGCGCGAAGGTCCGCCGGACCCCCGCC
>NZ_JBSFWU010000179.1:0-7934 GCF_053594995.1 Streptomyces sp. NPDC002536 | reverse complement strand
GTGGCTGGTCGCGCCCACGCGGCGGAGCCGCATGATGTAACAGCCCCGCGCCCCTTCGGGGCGCGGGGAACTCCCGGTCAGGGGTGCCAGATCTCCTGGATCGTCTGGATGTCGCCCTTGGCGTTCTGCGTGATGTCGTAGACGTTGCCGTAGCAGCCGAAGGGCGACTTCACGGCGTCGTGGTCGTTGCGCAGGCAGCCGTCGACGTGCTTGTCGAAGTCGTCCTTGCTCACCGGCTTGAGGTGCTTCGGGGCATCGTTCTCCGCGAGCTCGATCTTGGCGCCGGAGGCGAGCTTGTAGTGCTGGGAGTCGCCCTGGCCGTGGTAGATCCAGTCGTTCGGCGTGCACGCCGGCTGGGCCTTCTGGGCCTCGAATCCGCTGGCCGCGTCCCGCTCCAGCTTGATCTCGATCATGGTGTGCCCGGCGGGCATGACCGGCGGCTTGCCACCGCAGTCGGCGTTGTCACCGTCGGCGGACGGCTTCGCCGAGGAAGCCGGACCCCCCGAGGTGCCGCCGGCCTTGTCGGCCTTGTCGCCGGGCCCGCAGGCCGCGAGACCGCCGCCGAGAGCGGCCACGAGCACCAGCGTGCTCATCGTTCGTCGAGTCGAGCGCATGTCGAACTCCCCCGTTGCCAAGAAACTCTGAATCTTGTCGTGATCATGTTGATCGACGGTGAGTTCTACACCAGCAACGGGGGGAAGATCCAATCCGCTCGCTACAGCACCGGCAGCATCTTCCGCAGCTCGAACGCCGTGACCTCCGAGCGGTACTCCTCCCACTCCTGCTTCTTGTTGCGGAGGAAGAAGTCGAAGACGTGCTCGCCGAGCGTCTCGGCGACGAGCTCGCTGCGCTCCATGAGCGCGATCGCCTCGCCGAGGTTCTGCGGCAGCGGCTCGATGCCCATCGCACGCCGCTCGGCGTCCGACAGCGCCCACACGTCGTCGTCGGCGCCGGCCGGGAGCTCGTAGCCCTCCTCGATGCCCTTCAACCCCGCTGCCAGCAGCACCGCGTACGTCAGGTAGGGGTTGGCGCCCGAGTCGATGGAGCGGACCTCGACGCGCGTCGAGCCCGTCTTGCCGGGCTTGTACATGGGCACGCGGATGAGGGCGGAACGGTTGTTGTGGCCCCAGCAGATGTACGAGGGGGCCTCGCCGCCGGCGCCCGCGGTGCGCTGGGAGCCGCCCCAGATGCGCTTGTAGGAGTTGACCCACTGGTTGGTGACCGCGGAGGTCTCGGCCGCGTGCCGCAGCAGGCCGGCGATGAAGGAGCGGCCGACCTTGGACAGTTGGTACTCGGCGCCGGACTCGTGGAAGGCGTTGCGGTCGCCCTCGAACAGCGACAGGTGGGTGTGCATCCCGGAACCGGGGTACTCCGAGAAGGGCTTGGGCATGAACGTGGCGTGCACGCCCTGCTCCAGGGCGACCTGCTTCATCACGATCCGGAAGGTCATGATGTTGTCGGCCGTCGACAACGCGTCCGCGTAGCGGAGGTCGATCTCCTGCTGGCCCGGCGCGCCCTCGTGGTGGCTGAACTCGACCGAGATGCCCATGGATTCGAGCATGGTGATGGCCTGGCGGCGGAAGTCCATGCCGACGTTGGTCGGAGTGTGGTCGAAGTAGCCGGAGTTGTCGGCGGGGGTCGGCCGGGAGCCGTCGACGGGGTGGTCCTTGAGCAGGAAGAACTCGATCTCGGGGTGGGTGTAGAAGGTGAACCCGAGGTCGGAGGTCCGGGCCAGGATGCGCTTGAGGACGTAGCGCGGGTCGGCGTAGGACGGCGAGCCGTCCGGCATCAGGATGTCGCAGAACATCCGGGCGGTGCCCGGGGCCTCGGCGCGCCAGGGCAGGATCTGGAAGGTGCCCGGGTCCGGCTTGGCGATCATGTCGGACTCGTAGACGCGGGCGAAGCCCTCGATCGCGGAGCCGTCGAAACCGATGCCCTCGTCGAAGGCCTGCTCCAGTTCGGCGGGGGCGACGGCGACGGACTTCAGGTAGCCGAGCACGTCGGTGAACCACAGCCGGACGAACCGGATGTCGCGCTCTTCGAGTGTGCGGAGCACGAACTCCTGCTGCTTATCCATAGCTACCTATCCTTGCAGGTCAGACGGCTCGTTTCAGCGGATGCGGGCACATGCGGGCACATGCTGGACCTTGAGTATCACGGCTGCGGGTTACCGGTGGGTTTCCGGACGCCTGCCGCACTGTTCCGCCTTATGGGTGCATCGTACTGATGCACGGACGGAACGGCGCTGCCAATCAAGATCATCACCCAGGGAACCGAACGCTCTTTCGGGATGTCCTGACGATTAGCACCCGATCGCCCCGACAGAGGAGGATTCGCCCTTGAATTCGCGAGAGACGCAGGACAGCCGCCCGACCCGTCGTACGGTTCTTGCCCTCGGCGCCGGGACGGCCCTGGCCGCCGTGATGTCCACCGGCGGCACCGCTTTCGCCGCCCCCTCGGACCGGCGCGGGACGTCCCGGCAGCTGGCCGCCCTGGAGCGCGAGCACTCCGCCCGGCTCGGCGTGTACGCGCGCAACATGGCCACCGGCGCGACCGTGCTGCACCGCGCGGACGAGCGCTTTCCGATGTGCTCGACGTTCAAGACGGTGGCCGTCGCCGCGGTCCTGAGGGACCTCGACCGGGACGGTACGTTCCTGGGGAAGCGCATCCGCTACACCAAAGCCGAGACCGACAAGTCGGGCTGGGCCCCGGTCACGGGCAAGAAGGGGAACCTCGCCCACGGCATGACCGTCGAGGCGCTCTGCGACGCCGCCATCCGCTACAGCGACAACGCCGCGGCGAACCTCCTGCTCCGCGAGCTCGGCGGGCCGACCGCGGTCACCCGCTTCTGCCGGTCCGTCGGGGACCGGGTCACCCGGCTCGACCGGTGGGAGCCCGAGCTCAACTCGGCGGAGCCGAAGCGCCGTACGGACACCACCAGCCCGCACGCCATCGGGCGGACCTACGCGGACCTCGTCCTCGGCACCGCGCTCGGCGCGCAGGACCGGGAGCGTCTCACGCACTGGCTGCTCGGCAACACGACCAGCGACGAGCAGTTCCGCCTCGGCCTCCCGAAGGACTGGAAGGTCGCGGACAAGACCGGCGCCGGCACCTACGGCACCGGCAACGACGTGGGCATCGCCTGGACCCCGGACGGCGCCCCGATCGTCCTGGCCGTGCTCTCGACCCACCCGGACGACCCCAAGGCCCAGACCGACCGCCCGCTGATCGCCAAGACGGCCGCGCTGCTGGCGGGAGCCCTCGCCCCGTAAGCAGCCGAACCGCGACCCGCTACACCCGTATGAACGGCGTGGCCAACACGGCCGCCGCGATCGCCTGCGGCCGGTCGTACATCAGCAGATGCCCGGCCGGCGCCACCGCCTCGAACCGGCCGTCCAGGCGGTCGGCGAGGTCCCGTTGGCGCTGGAGCCAGCGGCGTTCCAGCCAGGAGCCCGAGCCGGGGGACGCGGCCAGCACGGTCACCGGGACCGGCGGGAGGGAGTGCCTGGTGCGCAACTCCTCGAGTTCTGCGGCCACATCGCGGTAGCGCGCGTTCTCCATGAGGACGGCGCGCGCCACCCGGCCCGTGCCGTAGGTGCGGCGCACCAGGTCCGCGGGGGCCGGGTCCTGGCGCTTGACGGAGGCGGCACGCACCGAGAGGCGGCGCAGGGCGGGGCCCAGGGCCCTGGGGAGCCCGGTGCCGGCGACGGCCAGGCCGCGCAGGCGGGCGGCGGCGGTGCGCAGTTCACGGCCCGGGGCGGGGCGGGCGTCCTCCTCGACGCTGCCGTCGACCAGCACGAGCCCCGCCGTGCGCTCGGGGTGGAGGCGGGCGAACGCCTCGGCGTGGAAGCCCGCGAGGGAGTGGCCCACGACCGTCACGGGCCCCGCCAGGTCCAGCGCGTCGAGCACGCCCGCGATCCGCCCGGCCTCGCCGGACGCCGTGGGCGGCTCCATGGCCGGGGCGCTGAACCCCAGGCCGGGACGGTCGAAGCGGACGACGGTGCGGTACGGGGTGAGCAGCGGCACGAGCGGGTCCCAGTCGAACCAGCCCATGCCGAGCCCCGCGCTGAGCACGCACACCGGCCCCTTGCCCTCGCGCAGCACGTGCAGGGGCACCCCGCCGACCCGCAGCATCCGCCCCGGCGGCCGTTCCGCAGCGCTCATCGCTTCCCCCTTCGTTCCCGCTCCGCCGGGACACAGGTCCGTACCGGCGGGTACGGCCAAGCTAGTCGCTTGCTACCGGATGCCGGTGCTCCGCCGCAACCCAGTGCGGTTTACGGAACTTCAGCAGGGCGAGCGGCGCGAGGAAGCCCAGCGTCAGCAGACCGCCGCCCACGATGGCGAGGTAGCGCCACACCGGGCCGCCGCCGAACTGCTCCGGCGGGACGAAGCCGATGCACATGGCCGCCAGCGAGGCCGCGAAGCCGACACCGGCCACCAGATGAACGGCCGGTACGCGGAAGCCGCGTTCGTGGTCCGGGCGCGTGGCCCGCAGCCGGATCACGGCCGCGAACATCAGCAGGTAGACCACGAGATAGATCTGCGTGGTCACCACGGAGAAGATCCAATAGGCGCTGGATACATCGGGGATGACCGCGTAGAGCAGCGCGATGAGGGTGGTCAGGACGCCCTGGGCGACCATGATGTTCCGCTGCACGCCGTTCTTGTTGAGCCGCTGCAGGACGGGCGGCAGATAGCCCTCCTGCCGGGCCACCATCAGCAGGCCCTTGGACGGCCCGGCCATCCACGTGAGCATGCCGCCGAGCGCGGCGGCGACCAGCAGGACGCCGACGACCTTGGTCAGCCAGCCCACGTGGAAGTGGTCGAAGAAGCCCTGGAACGCCTGCATCACGCCCGCGGTCAGGCTGAGGTCCTTGCCCGGCATGACCCAGCTGATGGCCAGCGCCGGCAGGACGAAGATCAGCAGCACCAGGCCGGTGGCGAGGAAGACCGAGCGCGGGAACTCCTTGCCGGGCTCGCGCAGCGAGGAGACGTGCACGCCGTTCATCTCCATGCCCGCATAGGACAGGAAGTTGTTGACGATCAGCACCAGGCTGGCCAGTCCGGTCCACGGCGGCAGCAGGTGGCCGCTGTCCATGGGCGCCGCGGAGGCGTTGCCCTGGCCGAGGAAGACCAGGCCGAGGACGACGAGGACGACGCCGGGGATCAGGGTGCCGATGACCAGGCCCATGCCGGCGAGCCCCGCCACGGCCTTGGTGCCGCGCGCCGAAATCAGCACGCCCGCCCAGTAGATGACGACGATGACGAGGGCGATGTACACGCCGTTGTCCGCGAGCCGCGGGTCGACGACGTACGCGAACGTGCTCGCCACGTACGCCAGCAGGCTCGGGTAGTACGCGATCGTCATCGCGAACTGGCACCACACCGCCAGGAAGCCCAGCGGCTTGGACAGCCCCTCGCTCACCCACCGGTGGACGCCGCCCGGCCAGCCGGAGGCCAGTTCGGCCGAGACCAGGGCGGTCGGCAGGAGGAAGACCAGGGCCGGGAGGAGGTAGAGGAAGACGGCGGCCAGTCCGTAGAGCGCCATCGAGGGCGCGGGCCGGAGGTTCGCCACCGAGGCGGTGGTCATCATCGCGAGGGTCGCCCACGAGATGAACTGCGTCTGCGCGGTGACGGGAGGGCGAGAGACGGGACGGTCGTGACGGACCTGTTCCGTGAGGGTCATGAGAGGCGGAGCGTCTTTCAGTTGTCGGCGATTCGCCCCAATGATCGGGCCTTGCACACCCTCTGTGCACATCCGTGCGGGCACCGCCCTGGAGCGTCATACCCCGCGGGGGTAAGGTGCAGCAGAGATCCAGGAGCTGTGGAGAGACGCCGATGCACCGACAGCACAAGGCCGCCGCGTGGTGCGGCAGGCTGCTGCTGTTCGCGGCGCTGCTGCTGGGCATCGTGACGATGCACACACTCGGGCACCCGGCCGAGCACGGCGGCGGGCACGCCGTCGCCATGGCGCCTCCTCATTCCGCCCACGCCCCTGCTGCCGAACCGGCGGCGGCACACGCACACGACCCCGTGCACGGCGGCATGGACCCCCTGTCCGTCTGCCTCGCCGTCCTCGGCACGGGCTGGGCAGCTGCCCTCCTCCTCTCCCTGGCCCTCTTCCTCCGCGGCCGCTCCACGACGGCCGCGGCCGTGCGGGCGTGGTTCGCGCCCGCCCTGTGGCCGATCCCGCCACCGCCACGGCACAAGGCCCTCGCCCGGTTGTCGGTGCTCCGCGTATAGGCGGCAGCGCGCGCTCGCTGCTGCCCGTATTCACCACCGACACCCAAGAGGTGCACCTCCCCATGCGCACACCCACCCGCCGCGCCGTCCTCGGCGCGGGAATCGCCGTTGCCGGAAGCGGACTGCTGGCCGCCTGTGGCACGAAGAGCACGACCGACGACCGCTACGTCTCCCCCGACGGCAAGGAGGTCGCCGCCGCCGAGGCCCGGCGCGGCACCGGCCCCGTCCGCAAGGCGAGCCTCACCGCCACCCCGTCCCGGGTCGACCTCGGCGGCGGCCGCACCGTCTCGACCTGGGCCTACGGAGACCGGCTGCCCGGCCCGGAGATCCGGGTCACCGCGGGCGACACCCTCGCCCTCACCCTGGCCAACCACCTGCCCGAACCCACGTCCGTGCACTGGCACGGGCTGGCGCTGCGCAACGACATGGACGGCGCCCCGGGCGTCACGCAGCAGCCGGTCAAGGCGGGCGCGTCCTTCGACTACCGCTTCACCGTCGCGCACCCGGGCACGTACTGGCTCCACCCGCACTCGGGCGTCCAGCAGGACCGGGGGCTGTACGCGCCGCTGATCGTGGACGACCCGAAGGAGCCGCTGAAGTACGACAAGGAGTGGGTCGTCGTCCTGGACGACTGGGTCGACGGCGTGGACGGCAGCACCCCGGACGCGGTGCTGGCGGAACTGGGCCGGGGCATGGGCGGCATGGACCACGGCTCGCACGACATGCCGGGTATGTCGCACATGTCGATGACGATGTCCGCCGGGGACGGGGGCCCCTCCCGGATGCTGATGGGCGCCACCAGTGTCTACCTCGGCGGCGACGCGGGCGACGTCGCCTACCCGCACTACCTCGTCAACGGGCGCACCCCCGACGACCCCGAGACCTTCACCGCCAAGCCCGGCGACCGCGTCCGCATCCGGCTCCTCAACGCGGGCGGCGACACGGCCTTCCGCGTCGCGCTCGGCGACCACCGGATGACCGTCACGCACACCGACGGCTGGCCCGTCGAGCACACGGAGACCGATTCCCTGCTGCTGGGCATGGGCGAGCGGTACGACGTGCTGGTCGAGGTCAAGGACGGCGTCTTCCCGCTGACCGCCCTGGCCGAGGGCAAGCAGCGCACCGCGATGGCCGTGCTGCGCACGGGCGGTGGCGAGGCACCGGGCGCGGACGTGCGCCCCCGCGAACTGGACGCCGCCCCGCTGGGCGCGCAGCGGCTGAAGGCCGCGCGGGACGTGGCCCTGGCGGACCGCCGGCCGGACCGGACGATCACGCTCCGGCTGACGGGCTCGATGGCGAAGTACGACTGGGCGATCAACGGGCGGAAGTACACGCCCGAGCCGGGCCATGCGGTGAAGTCGGGGGAACGGGTGCGGCTGGAGTTCGTGAACGACACGACCATGTGGCACCCGATGCACCTGCACGGCCACACGTTCGCCCTCGCGGGGGGCGGGGCGAGGAAGGACACGGTGATGGTGCTGCCGGGGAAGCGGGTGGGCGTCGACTTCGACGCCGACAATCCGGGGTTGTGGATGATCCACTGCCACAACGTGTACCACTCGGAGAGCGGGATGATGACGGTGCTCGGGTACCGGGGCTAGGCAGGGCGCCGAGCTCGTCCGCGGGACGGGCCCCCGTCAGCTTCTCGCGGCCGCGGCCGACGGCCTCCAGGGTCTTGGCCAGGACGGCCG
>NZ_JBSFWU010000178.1:0-8072 GCF_053594995.1 Streptomyces sp. NPDC002536 | reverse complement strand
CCCGCCGACCCCTTCGCACCCCCGCACCCGGAGCAGGCGCGGGCGCTGCTGCGGCCGGGGTGGCTGCCGGGGGCGCTGGTGGAGGAGGTGAGCCGGCGGGCGGTCGAGCTGCTCGACCTGGAGGCGGCGCCGGCGGCCGGCGCCGGGGCGTTCGGGCCGCCGGATCCGTCGTACGGGAAGGCGGTCCCGGAACCGGAGAGGGCGGTCCCGGAACCGGAAGCGGCGCCCGCCGCCGGTCCCGCGCGCTCGCGCCGGGTCGCGCTCTCCGCCGTCCTGGGCGGCCGGCGCTCGCGCCGGGCGAGCTGCACGCTCGTGCTGTCCGTCGCAGGCGTGCTGGCCGCCGCCACGACCGCGGCGTTCGTCTTCGACCTGCTGCCGGGCAAGGGCGGGGGCGGAAGCGGAAGCGGGAGCACCGCGTCCGCCGGGCGCCCCTCCACGAGCGCCCCGGCGGACCGGAGTTCGGTCCCCGAGGCGTTCCTCGGCACCTGGAGCGGCGACGTCGTCCAGTCCGACGGCACCGCCAACGGCACGATGACCAGCACCATCACCGCGGGCGGCACGGGCGCCTACGTGGTCCGCACCCGGTACGGGGCGCTGGGCGTCGTGGAGTGCGACAGCAAGGCCAGGCTGCTGTCGGCGAGCACCTCGAAGATCACGCTGGAGGAGGTGACGGACGGCGAGCTCAGATTCGGCTGCACGGGCGTCACCGCGACCGTCACCTACACGCTGGCCCCGGGCGGGAAGCTGGCCTTCGCCTCCAACGACCCCACCGGCGGCAGGCCGACGGCGACCCTCTCCCGGGGCCGCGGCTGACCGGCCGCCAGCGGTGCCGTCGGACCCCTGGCGTAGGGTGGATCGACGTACACGACACCCTCCGGAAGGGACGCCCGGTGACCGAGAACGCCGACCTTCAGTCCGTCCTCGACCGCGCCGCCGCAGGCGGCCGGATCACCCCGGAGGAGGCCCTCGAGCTGTACCGTTCCGCGCCGTTGCACGCGCTGGGCGCCGCCGCGGACGCCGTGCGCCGCCGGCGCTACGCGGGCACCGAGCACATCGCGACGTACATCATCGAGCGCAACATCAACTACACGAACTCGTGCGTCACCGCGTGCAAGTTCTGCGCCTTCTTCGCCCCGCCGAAGAGCGACAAGGTCTGGACCCGCCCGCTGGACGACATCCTGCGCCGCTGCGCGGAGACGGTCGAACTGGGCGGCACGCAGATCATGTTCCAGGGCGGGCACCACCCCGACTACGGCGTGGAGTACTACGAGGAGCACTTCGCGGCGATCAAGAAGGAGTTCCCGCAGCTCGTCATCCACTCCCTCGGCGCGTCCGAGGTCGAGCACATGGCGCGGATCTCCGGGGTGAGCGCCGAGGAGGCGATCCGCCGGATCCACTCCGCCGGCCTCGACTCCTTCGCGGGCGCGGGCGCCGAGCTGCTGCCGGAGCGGCCGCGCAAGGCCATCGCGCCGCTGAAGGAGTCCGGCGAGCGCTGGCTGGAGATCATGGAACTCGCCCACGGGCTGGGCGTGGAGTCGACCTCCACCATGCTGATGGGCACGGGCGAGACCAACGCCGAGCGCATCGAGCACCTGCGGATGATCCGTGACGTCCAGGACCGCACGGGCGGCTTCCGCGCGTTCATCCCGTACACCTACCAGCCGCAGAACAACGCCCTGAAGGGCCGTACGCAGGCGACGATCTTCGAGTACCTGCGGATGATCGCCATCGCGCGGCTCTTCCTGGACAACGTGGCCCACATCCAGGGCTCGTGGCTGACCACGGGCAAGGAGATCGGCCAGCTGTCGCTGCACTACGGCGCCGACGACCTGGGCTCGATCATGCTTGAGGAGAACGTGGTCTCCTCGGCCGGTGCCAAGCACCGCTCCAACCGCATGGAGATCATCGAGCTGATCCGCAAGGCCGGCCGCGTCCCGGCGCAGCGCGCCACGACGTACGAGCACCTGCTCGTGCACGACGACCCGGCGAACGACCCGGTGGACGACCGCGTCGTCTCGCACCTGTCGTCGACGGCGATCGAGGGCGGCACGGCCCACCCCGAGCTGCAGATCATCGACGCCCGCTGACGGCCGGTCCGCTCGTGCTGACGATCCATGCGGCGGACCTGCTGCTGACGGCCGTCCCCGGAGCGGCTCCCGTGCCCGGCGGGGCCGTCGTGGTGGACGGCGGCACGGTCGCGGCGCTCGGCCCGTACGAGGAGCTCGCCGCGGCGCACCCCGGTGCCCGCGTGCGCCGCTGGCCGGGCGTGCTCACGCCCGGGCT
Organism: Streptomyces sp. NPDC002536; assembly: GCF_053594995.1. Classification (NCBI taxonomy): domain Bacteria; kingdom Bacillati; phylum Actinomycetota; class Actinomycetes; order Kitasatosporales; family Streptomycetaceae; genus Streptomyces; species Streptomyces sp. NPDC002536. Next base: position 5,789 of record NZ_JBSFWU010000178.1, on the reverse strand, counting down.
GCGGCAGGGGCGCGCGGCGTGGCTCCTGGAGCACGCCTACCACCCCGATCCCCGCGAGTACGCCGAGCTCGGGGACGCGATGCTGACCGGTGACCGCCTGGCGGCGCTGGACCTGCCGGAGACCCGCCGGTCGGGCAGCGTGCGGCGCGGACTGCAGCTGATGCTGCGCCACGGGACGACGGCGGTCGTGGGCCCCTTCGACGACCCGGTGATCTCGACGGCGGTGGCACGGTCGGGGCTGCGGGTCGTTCCGGGTCCGGCGGCGGCCGGCGAGGCGGACCTCGATCCGCTGCGGGGGGTGCGCGCCCTGGCGGATGCCGTTGCGGCTCCGCTGGTTGTGGGCGGGCGGGCCGACCTCGCCGCCTTCGACGTGCCGGACGAGGCCGGGCTGCTCGCGCAGGGCGCGGGCACGTGCGTGGCGACGGTGCTGGCGGGGCGGCTGGTTTTTCGGGGGCGGTGACGGGGGCGCCAGCGGTTTGGTCGTCGTCCACCACTTCGGGTGACGCTACCGTCGTATATGGGACCGCGATCCGCACCCGCGTCCACACTTGCGTCCATGGGAGCAGTGATGATCGCAGAACGGCTGGACAAGGCCACTCCTGAGAACTGGATGTTCCCGCCTGCAGAGGGGTGGACGGCGGACCAGGTGGAAGACCTGGAGCTGCCGGTCGACTGGGAACTCGTGGACGGAGAGATCGTGGTCCGGGGGAGGACGGTGCCGTGGCACAACCACGTTCGCCGGAAGATCGAAAGGTGCCTGGAGGATGCCCTGCGCGAGCCGCATGGCGTCCTCTCCGAGCAGTGCGTGCTCGTCGACATACAGAATGCGCCAGTTCCTGACATTGTCGTCTTCGACGAGCGAGACTTCGACCTGTTCAAGGCGAAGTACGTTCCTGTGGAGAAGGCTGTCCTCATCGTCGAGGTGGTGTCCCGGGGATCGCGTCAGGATGACCGCGTCCGCAAGCCGGCCATGTATGCAGCGGCAGGGGTGAAGTACTACTGGCGTGTGGAGCGAGGGGAGGACGGCCTTCCCGAGGTGCACGAGTACTGGCTCCACCGCGAAACGGGTCAGTACATCTCGGCACCGGAGTGCCCTCGGCACGTCGGAAAGCTGGAGACCGACCGGCCTTTCCCGATCACGATCGATCTGGAGGGCTTGGTTCGTCCGCTCCGTCAATGACCCGTAAGGGCCGCAGCCCCTCACGTCAGGACCCCGTCAACGCGGACGCCCCCAGTCCGTTTCCCCGGCAGGATGATCACTGCGGGGACGGCCGTCGAACGTCGTTCCGCGGTGCGAACTGGAGGACCCTGCCGAACGGACACACGGCGGGTCACAAGGACGCGCACCGCCGGCAGGACGCCTGGTTGCCGAGGGGGTTGACGGGCGGGGGGCCGGCGGTCCCGTGGGTGCGGGGGCCCCATGGGAAGGCGCAGTCGGCACCGCCCACGCGGCCCGTCCTTCCCCGGCGAGCCGTCCCCGTCCAGACCTCCGTGGGGCCGTGGTGAACAATGGGTGCGTGACGCGAGCATCCCTGGACAAGCAGCCGCACGAAGTCGCCGCGATGTTCGACGACGTGGCGGCGAAGTACGACCTGACCAACGACGTGCTCTCGCTCGGCCAGGCGCGGCTGTGGCGCAAGGCCGTGGCGGAGGCCGTGGGCGGGCGGCCCGGGGAGAAGGTGCTGGACCTTGCGGCCGGCACCGGGACGTCCTCGGTCTCCTTCACCGCCGACGGCGCGTACGTCGTGCCGTGCGACTTCTCGACCGGCATGCTGCGCGAGGGCAAGAAGCGCCACCCCTGGCTCCCGCTGACCGCCGGGGACGCGACGCGGCTGCCGTTCGCGGACGGCGTCTTCGACGCGGTCACCATCTCCTTCGGGCTGCGCAACGTGCAGGAGACCGACACCGCGCTGCGCGAGCTGCTGCGGGTGACGAAGCCGGGCGGCCGCGTGGTGATCTGCGAGTTCAGCACGCCGACCTGGGCCCCGTTCCGCACGGTCTACACCGAGTACCTGATGCGTGCCCTGCCGCCGGTCGCGCGGGCCGTCAGCAGCAACCCGGACGCCTATGTCTACCTGGCCGAGTCGATCCGTTCCTGGCCGGACCAGCCCGCCCTCGCGGCGCGGCTGCAGGAGGCCGGCTGGTCGAAGGTGGCGTGGCGCAACCTGACGGGCGGAGTCGTTGCGCTGCACCGGGGAACCAAGCCTGCATAAGGGGTAAATGCCCCGGGCGGGACGTGGGTTGGCCGTTTGTCATGGGCAAGCAGGCTCGGTCGGTACGATCTTGATCACCCCCCGCCCGAGCCCGGAGCGCCCCTATGCCGCCGTCGTCGTCCGAGCCGCCGAGGCCGTCCGTACCGCCGCGTCCAACGCTGCCGCCCGCGCCGCCCGTGCCCTCGTACGCGCCGGGCGCGCACCCTGCTGCGTACGCCCCGCCGTCACCCGCCGCGCTGTTCGTGCGCCGCACCTTCGGCTCCGGCTGGGCGGGGTCGGCGCGGGCCGCGCTGTGGCCCGCGGTCCTGCTGCTCGTGTTCGCGCTGGTCCTCTCGGCCCCGTCCTACGGGAAGTACGACCGCGGCCAGTTCACCCACTGGTCCGACCGCTTCCAGGCCGCCCTCGCGCTGCTGGTGCAGGGCCTCGGCGGCAGCCTCGACGTCGAGACGCGCAGCAGCGGCGGGCTGCTCTCGCTGCTCGTGAGTGGCCACGGCTCGCTGTCGGTCTGGCCGTTGACCGTGACCGTCCTGTGGGCGGGCGCCGTGGCCCTCGGCGCCCGGCCGCTGCGCCGTGCGCAGGGCGGCGGCGCGGAGGCCGCGGTGCGGATCGCCCTGCTGTCGGGCGCGGCCGTGCTGGCGCTCGGCCTCTACGGGCGGCCGGAGGTGCCGCTGCTCTCCGTCGACAGCGGCCCGGTGACGGCGGCACTGTTCGCGTGCGCGGCCGCGGGTGCGGTGAGCGGGGCGGTGCTGTGCCGTGAGCGCCTGCGCGCGCGGCTCGGACCGGGCGCGCTGCGGGTCGCACGGGCGTGGGGCACGGCCCTGCGCGCCCTCGGGCTGTCGGTGGCGCTGTGCGCCGTCGTCGTGTTCGCGGTGCTGGCCGTGCACGAGCGCCAGGCCGGCGGTGGCACGGGCCTGCTCGCCTCGCTCCTGATACTGGTCAATCTGGGGCTGATGGGGCTGGGGCTGGTCTGGGGCGCGGGAGTCGAGGGCTCCGTCACCACGCGCGGCCGCGAGGAGGGCGGTGCCTTCGGCCTCTCCGAGCTGGGCCACGCGGCCGGTTCCGCGGGCGGCTGGGCCCAGGCCGGAGCGCTGGCGGTGGGTGCGGTGTGCGCGCTGCTCCTCGCCGTCCTGGCGGCCCGGCGCTCGGCCGACCGCCGCGAACAGGCCCTCGCCGGCGCGTTCTTCCTGGCCGCGCTGTGGCTGCTGTCCTTCGTCGCCGGGGCGTCGCTGCACATGTCGGCCGGCACCCGGTTCGCGCTCGGGGCGCACGCCTCCGTGGACGCGCGCGTGGCGACGAACGCGGGGGAGCTGCTGCTGTTCGGGACGCTGTGGACGGCGGGGGCGGTGCTGCTGGCCGGTGTGCTGTCGGGCGCCCTGGGCCGGGCGGTGCGGCCCGCCCGGGTGCCGGTGCCGGGCCGCCGCGCGGCCCTGTTCGCGGCTGCGGGCCTCGCCGCCTTCGTCGTCGGCGGCGCCGCGACGGCGGGGCTGGTGCTGCACCGGCACGAGAGCGCCGCGCAGGCCCGGGGCGCGGAGAGCGCCCGGCACGACGACAAGCGCGTCGTCATCGGCCCGTCGGACGAGCCGGACAGCCCGTCGGACGAACCCGCCCCCACGGCCCGGCCGACCCCCGCCGCCCCGCAGGCCGGCGCCCCCGCCGGCTACGTCATGCAGCACGACCCGCTCGGCTTCGCGCTCGCCGTCCCCGACCGCTGGATCCGCACGGAGTCCGGCGACCACCAGATCGACTACTCGGCCCCGACGGGCGGTTCGTACCTCCGCGTCGGCCTGCTCCTCAAGTCCCCGCAGTCCGCGTACGACCACTTCACCGACCTTGAAAAGACCCTGCAGCAGCGCACCGGCAGCTACCGGCGCGTCGCCCTGACCGCCAACACCTTCCAGGGACGCCCCGGCGCCCGCTGGGAGTTCACCTGGACCGACAAGGCGACCGGCCGCACGATGCACGCCGTCGACCAGGCGTACGTGAACGAGGCGGGTACCGAGTACGCCGTGTATTTCCAGGGCCGCGACGACTACTGGACCGGCTCGCCGCAGGTCTTCGAAACGGCGCTTTCGACGTGGTCGACGATGCCGGTCGATTTCGGCTGAACCGGCCGAAGGAGGCCCGGGCCACCCCCCTAGACTGCACAAGTCAGCCCCAATCGAGCCTTCGGGAGAGCCCTCCGTGACCGAGTCGCGTACCGAACACACTGCCGATGTGATCGTCGTCGGTGCGGGCCCGGCGGGCTCCACCACCGCGTACTACCTGGCCAAGGCGGGTCTCGACGTTCTTCTCCTGGAGAAGACCGCGTTCCCGCGCGAGAAGGTCTGCGGCGACGGCCTCACCCCGCGCGCCACCAAGCAGCTCGTGGCGATGGGCATGGACATCTCCGAGGAAGCCGGCTGGATGCGCAACAAGGGCCTGCGCATCATCGGCGGCGGTGTGCGCCTCCAGCTCGACTGGCCGGACCTCGCCTCCTTCCCCGACTACGGCCTCGTCCGCAAGCGCGACGACTTCGACGAGCAGCTCGCCCGCCAGGCGGTGAAGGCCGGCGCCCGGCTGTACGAGCGCTGCAACGTCGGCGCGCCGGTCATCGACGACCGCACCGGCCGGATCACCGGCGTCGAGGCGAAGCTGGGCGAGGAGAAGACGCCCGTCACCTTCCAGGCCCCCCTCGTCGTGGCGGCCGACGGCAACTCCACGCGGCTCTCGCTGGCGATGGGCCTGCACCGCCGCGAGGACCGCCCGATGGGCGTCGCCGTGCGCACGTACTTCACCTCCCCGCGCCACGACGACGACTATCTCGAGTCCTGGCTCGAACTCTGGGACCGCCGCGGCCCGCAGCACCGCCTCCTGCCCGGCTACGGCTGGATCTTCGGCATGGGCGACGGCACCAGCAACGTCGGCCTCGGCGTCCTCAACACCTCCGCCGCCTTCAAGGAGCTCGACTGGCGCGAGATCCTCAAGGCCTGGTGCGCCTCGATGCCGGAGGACTGGGGCTACACCCCCGAGAACATGACGGGCCCGATCCGCGGCGCCGCCCTCCCCATGGCCTTCAACCGCCAGCCCCACTACACCCGCGGCCTGCTCCTCGTCGGCGACGCGGGCGGCCTGGTCAACCCCTTCAACGGCGAGGGCATCGCCTATGCGATGGAGTCCGGGCAGCTCGCCGCGGACGTCATCGTCCAGGCCCACGCCCGCTCCTCCCACGCCCAGCGCGAGCTCGCCCTGCAGCGCTACCCGAAGATCCTCAAGGACACCTACGGCGGCTACTACACGCTGGGCCGCGCCTTCGTGAAGCTCATCGGCAACCCGAAGATCATGAAGCTGGCGGCGGAACGGGGCCTGACGCACCCGTTGTTGATGAAGTTCACGCTCAAGATGCTGGCGAATCTGACGGATCCGACGGGGGGTGATGCGATGGATCGCATCATCAATGGCCTGAGCAAGGTGGCGCCCCGCTCGTAGCGGGGCGCGCCCCGAAGGGGCGCGGGGAACTGCGCGCCTCCGACGGGCCCTCGAAAATCCTCATGGTGCAGAACCTGCGCGACCCCGCCACGCCGTACACCGGTGCCCTGG